>WLGZ01000001.1 GCA_009702945.1 Actinomycetota bacterium
GACAACACCTCATTTAGAAAGCTAGGACTGCTTACCGAAGCGCTTCTCGAACTTGGCAACGCGGCCACCGGTATCAAGAATCTTTTGCTTGCCGGTGTAGAACGGGTGGCAAGCGCTGCAAACGTCAGCGTGGATAACACCATTCTTTTGGGTGCTACGAGTTGTGAATGTATTTCCGCAACCACATGTAACTGTGGTGTCTACGTACTCTGGATGAATGCCAGTCTGCACGGATTTCTCCTTATTAATACTGTGATCGGGTCGTGGGCTCGGATGCCTTACGTGAACCGACCAACCCCTTGATTCTGCCAGTTTTCGGGGATTCCCACAAAACGCCTAGGTAATGGCTCAAGTTCAAGGAATCCAACCCGTGGGAATAGCCTAAGTTTCATGTTTACCCAGCAAGATGCCCTCGACCTAGATGCCAAGGATCCACTGGCAAAGTACCGAGATCTGTTTGTTTTCACCGATCCCGAAGTTTGTTACTTGGATGGCAATTCGCTGGGCCGACTACCTAAATCAACTGTGGAAACCATTAACAAGTTTCTCATCGAAGGCTGGGGAACCAAGATCGTCGATGGTTGGGGCGAGTGGATCGATAAAGCAGAAACTACTGGCGACTTAATTGGCCGAGCAGCACTTGGTGCGGCCGCTGGGCAAACGTTAGCAATGGACACCACGAGCGTTAACTTTTATCGTCTGGTTCGGGCTGCAATTTCAGCGCGACCTGGACGAAAAACGATTATTACAGATGAGGCCAACTTCCCTACTGATCGATACATCATGCAAGGAATTGCTGATGAGCTTGGCTTAAATCTTGTGGTGATTCCAAATGACTTGCAAGAACATTCCGCTGGAGAAACCTTTAGCGATGAATTGGTTACGCCAGAGATTCTCAAGCCTTACTTAAATGATGACGTCGCTCTCGTCACGATTTCAGTGGTTGCCTACCGTTCCGGTGCACTTCATAACATCAAGGAACTAACTGATCTAGTACGTGCCAGTGGTGCCTTAATGGTTTGGGATGCCAGCCATGCCGTAGGCGCAGTCGATATGCAGTTTGATCGCGACGGCGTAGACCTAGCTGTTGGTTGCACATATAAGTATGGAAACTCTGGACCGGGCTCCCCTGCTTGGCTGTATGCGAGCAAGAGAATTCAGTCAGAGTTGCAAATGCCGATTCAAGGTTGGTTTGCGCAACGTAATCAATTCTTAATGGGATCTAAGTTCGATCAAATAGAAGGTATGCGCGGATTCCAAATTGCAAGCCCTTCAATTATTGGCTTGCTCTGTATCGATGAAGGTTTTGGCATGATCGAAGACGCAACGATTGCTCAGATCAATGCCAAAGCCTCAAAGGGCACTGACATGATGATCGAACTATTTGATCAGTGGTTAGTTCCGCTTGGATTTGAACTAGTTACTCCACGGGATTCAAAACTTCGTGGTGGACACATCAGTATCTATCACCCAGATGCTGCGCAAATCGCTCGAGGCTTACGCGATGACATGAAAGTGATCCCAGATTACCGAGCCCCAAATAGCATTCGCGTTGCGATTTCACCACTTCCAACCTCTTATGTTGAAGTTTTCGATGGCTTTGAGCGGATTCGGGACTACACCAAATCTGGAAAATACAAAGACTTGGACCTCAGCAGTGTCAAAGTTTCCTAACTCTTAGGTCTACTCTGTAAATATGAGTAACCAAATTGAAACTGCAATCACTGTTCAGCTAGATAATCGCGATCGTAAATCTGTTTTACTACGCATTTTCCTGGTCGTACCTATGGCAATCTTCATTAGTGCCTTTACAGCTTGGTCGGGTTCTACCGAAGCCTCAACATTCCTTTCAGGTCTTTTGTTCCTGCCAGTGCTACTAGCGCTGGTATTCCGTGGCATCTATCCGTCTTACATCCTGGATTTCAATCGTTCACTTCTAGCTTTGTCTACTCGCGTTACTGCATACATTCTTTTGCTTAATGACAAATACCCGTCAATTGAAGAAAGTGCTGACGTAAAAATCACGTTCCCAGATGTTGAAGGTGGCGCAAAACTTAATCGCTATATGCCACTTGTTAAATGGCTGCTGGCCGTGCCGCTTTACTTAGTTGGCCTGGTCTACACGATTTACGGTATTGCAGTTTTGATCTTTACTTGGTTCACCATCTTGTTCACTGGAAAGATGCCAGCATTCAGCGGTGACGTTCTATTGGGAGTAACTAAATACTGGAACCGGGTTTATGGCTATGCATTCTTACTAGTTACAGATGAGTACCCAAGCTTTTCGCTCTAACTATTAATAGCTCGGGTCTGCGGCCAAGGCTCTAAGTGCATTAGCAATCGTTTCGATCTTGGCTTGCATTGTTGTTAAGCCAAGTTCGAATGTGACGGCTGTCGCTTCAGGAAATGATGAGTTAACCCAAATCGTAAATGTTCCGGTGTAGGAGTTAGTTGGTGAGCCTGATTTTTCTCCGGGAATACATTCGGATTTGAATCCCGTTAATTGTGAAAGTCGGTCACTAATTGTTGCTGGTCGCTCAGGCGGGCAATCTATCTGTGCATAGGGCTGATGAAAAACCACGATTCGTTTTGGTTTTATGGTTTCAACGGCGTTCATTAAAGCTAACGTTTCAGGTTCACTTGCTGGACTCGGTCCGCTATAGGTTCTTGCCATTGGATCTGAAGCAACCCACTTAACTGGAAAGTTTCGATTCAGGTCAACGCCATTTGCATTGCGGCGGGTGACCAGTTCGGCGCCATCCGGATTGGCATCCCGAAGCACCCAGATTTCCGTATCGCTGGCAACAGATTGAGTCATGAGTTCATCAACTACGCGTTTGCCATCTGGTTCATCACCGTGGACTGTACCCACAACTAGCAAGGCATTATTTGAGTCGATTGCCGAGCCAATCAGTCTGCAAGCTGTAATGTCTACGCCATTGACGGATTTGCCAACAGAGATAGTTTCTTGGCAACCACCAGGTTTTATACCTTCAGGTTCCTGCCAAATTTGAAATGCCCAAACCCCAGCTACTACAGCGATAGTTAGCAATGCGCCTTCGATCAAGAACAACCAAAATTTCATGCGCACGAGATGAATCTACCTGATTCAATTCACCAGCCTGTGAAAGCCGCAATCATTTCATCAGTTACTAGGCCCGATTTAGCGTCTGCAATTGCTTGAGCAATGATCCGGATGCCTTGCTCGATTTCATTTACCCGCACCGTAAGCGGTGGCGTTACTTCCAATACATTTGCGCCAACGTAATAGACAACGACTCCAAGTTCCCAAGCGCGATACACCGTTTTCCGAGCTAGATCATGGTTTCGATTATTAGTTTCACGATCGGTGACTAGGTCAATTCCGATGGCAAGGCCGTGTCCACGGACATCGCCAACTACATCAGCAATATCAAATTCAGTTACAAGATCACTGAATAACTCTCGAAGTTTTTGCCCCGAATTTTTGGCAAGGCTTGCAAGGTCTTGCGAAATAATAACCTCCAGCGCAGCAATTCCCGCAGCAACACAAATTGGGTTTCCAGCAGCAGTCATCAATGCCGAACCTGTTGGACCATCAAGAATTCTTGCTGGTCCAACCGCTGCCGATAACGGCAAGCCGCCACCGAGCATCTTGCCAAAAGTCACAATGTCAGGCACGACGTCATCGAGAAGGAAAGCGTGCAGTAAGCCAGTTCGACCAAGGCCCACTTTTACTTCATCGCAGATAAACAAAACGTCGTAAGTCTTACAAAGGGCTGCGACTCCTTTCATAAATCCAGGTGGTGGCACGATTAAGCCACCGTCAGATTGGATTGGCTCCATGATCAAGCAGGCAACATCGCCAGCCTCAAATTCGCTTTGGATTCGCTGCAATGAATCTGCAACAGAATCTGCGATGCTTCCCAGATGTGGTCGGAAAGGATCAGGATAGGGAATAAATGTCGCACCATCTGCGGCAGTGGTATTTGTCCCAACGTGCACACCTGAAACCCCCATGGCAAATCCGACTCCACCGTGGTAACTGTTTTCAAAAGTGATTACACGAGACTTTCCGGTGTTGAACCTGCAGGATCTCAGCACAACATCGTTCGCATCAGAGCCAGTGTTTCCAATGTAAACCCGTCGATTTTCCTCACCAGGAACTATTGATAACAGAAGTTCTGCAAACTTCACCAAATCTGGGTGGATTGCTGAAATGCCTCCAAAGCCTGGTGGATTTGTGGCGGCTTCAACTATGGCTTTGGTAACTGTCGGGTTCCCATAACCAAGTCCACCTGCCGTCCAGCTGCTGGAAAAGTCCAGAAGTTCGCGACCTCCCGGCTCGACCAAAACAGTGCCGTTACCAGACTCTGCAACCAGCGGGAAAAATCTTAACTTCTCAACTCCAGCAACACTGGCTGCGTCACGGGTAAGTAAGTCTTGAACCAACGGATGAATAGTTGAGGCCATAAGTACTCCCTAGTTAAGTTCGTAAGCGAGTTTGGCATTTGCATAACCGATGCTATCGGTTACGTGCTTTGCGTCGGCTAAACTCCAAAGTCCTTGGTCAACCCACTCTGCCAGAACTCTGCCGAAGCCATATCTAAACATTGCTGCACCCATATACGTCAGCTCTGATAGACCCCAAGCATCTGAACTAAACAAAATTTTGTGAAAGGGTGCGAGTTCTAATGACTCAGCAATTATCGCTTCGCTGCGAGCACCGGTGTAGTTGATTGCTAATCCAACATCGAGATAGACATTTTCAAACATTTGGGCCAAGTAGCCTGCGTTGCGATGGAACGGGTATGTGTGCAACAACATAACTGGAACTTTTCGCGACTCGGCATGCTTAATAAAATTTGTCATCAATAGCGGATCGCATAAATGTAGATACAAGTCTGGATCACCGTAACCAATATGAAATTGGATCGGAAGATTAAGTTCTAGCCCAGCAAAAATAAGGTGCCTTAACAAGATTGGATCATCGATTCTGGCTGGTGCCCCAGAATCCACTTGTCGAAGCACTGGTTCGATTGCTTTCTGCACCTCTTGTTGACTTGGAGGACACGGTTCAAAATGTAATCCGTACCGATAAGCCACAATGCTTTTCAGGCCAACTGCACCTTTGGCGGCAATTGCAAGTTCACGCGCAAAATCACTTACAAAAGATTCGGAAGTTACCGTCCCGGAATCCAATAGTTTCTCGGCCGTGGTTTCGAGGCGAATGACTTTATCTACTTTGTGACCAGCTAACTTTGCCATTCCTTCTGGTCCATGAATTTCAGTGCCCCTAAAGCCAGTTTCGATTAACGAGTGGGTTACACCACACGCTGTTAGAAATCGACGATTGACTTCGGAGGCGCCGAGTTCAATGCGCCTAGCGAAATAACTTTGTGGATTGCAGTGAGCTGGCAAATCAAGTAATGGAGCACACCATTTTCTGGTTGTAAAACCAACTTGACTATTCATGGCAATATCTAAAGTCTTTGGCTGCCGATCTGATTCAGTAATCATGTTTGAAAACTCATCTACGGTTGGGTTGTTTTCATAAACCCCATGTACGTGATGATCGACTAATCCAACGTGATTAACATAATCTTGAATTTCTGAACTCATCAAAGACCTTAATAAGCTTCGTTGTATCGAGCGCACTTTGCAGCACCATCAAGGCCAGCCAAAGTTTTTTCCTCGCTTGCTCGGATTCCCAAGTGGGTATCAATTAGATCTTTTGCAAACCAGGTTTGCATAACACTGTTGGCGTTAAATGCTGCAATTGCCTCATTTAAGGTCGCAGGTAATTGTGGAACATCGACGTTATCCACGTGATCATCCACGATTTGATCAATTTTCAAATCTCGATCCAGGCCATCGGACATGGCATTGATGAGACAAGACATAACCAAATATGGGTTTGCAGTTGCGTCTGCAGCTCTATATTCAACATTGAAAATCTTGTTAGGGTCTGAGCCACTTGGAATTGGGCAAATACGAAGTAAGGCCTCACGATTTTGTCGCCCGATGCAAATTCCCCCAGCACTCCAGCGATGTGGAGTCAGGCGCAATGCAGAAATCTGACTTGGAGCAGTCCAAGCCAAAATTCCCTCAGCATGATCCAAAACTCCAGCAAAAGCCGACTCAGCGACACTCGATAGCCCAGCTTTTCCTTTCGGATCGTAAGTGAATGGCTTGCCATTTTTAGTCAAGGAGATATGAACGTGCACCCCGTTACCGACTGCATCAGGGTGTGGAATTGGCACAAATGTTGCGTGCAGCTTATTCTCACGTGCCACATGTCTGATTAATTCTTTGAGAATTACTGCGTGATCGCATGCAGTAAGGGCGCCTTGCGGTGTCATAGTTACTTCAAATTGACCTGCACCATATTCTGGAAGCCAGTTTTCCAATTCAATTCCCGCAGCAATGCAAGCATCCCAAACTTCACTACCGAATGGCTCCGATGCCAACATGGCATCGAGACCAAACGGTGATCCCGGGAGCGATGAGCCATCCTCTCGCTTTGTCACAAACTCATGTTCAAAAGATGCAACTACTTCTAATCCATGGTCGTTGCGAAGTCGTTCGATAGCAATCTTCAAGTTACTTCTTGGGCAGCACTCCCAAGGCTTGCCGTCCATCGTGTACTGATCAGCTAAATAGATCTCTACGTCACGACCATATTCCTTACCCCGAAATACCGCTTTCGTTGTTAAATCCGGAATCAGTCTCAAGTCACCTAATGCGCCAAATGGGTTTGGATCAGCAAGGGCACCAAAGGCATTAAGTGCTAGATCTGCTGGGACCCATCCCACGCCTGATGTTGGATTTAGTTCGGATTTAGGCAACGACCTGCCGCGCGTAATGGCAACTAAATCATTGACTGCAATGAATGCAAAAGGTTCGACGCTATCCGATTTCATGAGTTGTTACATCTCCTGTGTTTCTGTTTATTCTCAGTAGTGATCCGTTCTTAAGCTCATTAAAGTTGTTAGGGTTCGGCCTAACACCGGATGACCAGGCAGAAGTTACACCTTCAACTGATTGCCAAAACAGATCGTAATAATCTGGCTGCAATTCTGGACTCCGATTTTCAGGCTTATGTTGGCACACAATAACAAGTTCGGTTTCCGTCAGGATCATGGCGTTAATCGACGTGTAATGTATCGGCGCAAAATCCTTTACAAGTGCCTGATAAGCCGCGACTAAATCTCCGTCAGATTTTCGCAACTGAGTTAGTAACGCAGCAAAGTACTGTTCGCTATCAGTATCGCCTTCTAGTTCGGCCAGGTAATCAGCATCGATTAATGCATTTAAGGAATCACCTCTGGCAACTCCCCCATTGTGAATGAAAGCGATTTCTCCCATAGAGCTTTTCTTAACAAATGGATGGGTGTTTGGAATGCAAACCGCAAGTTCCTCGGTTGCCCACCGCAAATGTGCAATGGCATCAGTCGATTTCATTTGCGTAACAAGATCTGAATAAACCTTGGATTTATGAGCTGGGCTAGTGTCTCTCACTAATTTGATTTCATCGGCTTCGCCATAGGCAATGCCCCAGCCATCGCGGTGGATCGTGCTTAGTTCTGTAAAGGCTGGAAGATCTGAACCAAGAGCCGCATCAACACTCAATGGGTTGGTGCTATGCCAAGCAAACAATCGGCACAAAGTTACACCTTTTCCTGAGTACGTTTCCCAAAAATACCATTGGGGAAAATTGACAAGATGATAACCACGATCGTGTAAGTGATCGCATCACGATATGGCATTACATTCGGTGGCAACCAAGTCTGTAGCGCGATTTCAATTGCGCTCAATATGAATCCGCCTGCTACTGCTCCAGTTAGGCTTCCAAGTCCACCAATTACTGCCACAATAAATGCCGCTAACACTGGCTTGAATCCCATTAAGGGGTCAACTGAACCTCTTTGGATTACCCAAAGCACGCCAGCGACACCAGCTAGTAATCCAGACAACAAAAAGGCAAACGAAATCAATCTAGATGCCTTAACGCCCATTAAGCCAACAATTTCAAAGTCATCGGCCGCAGCTCTAATTGCCCAGCCCCAATAACTTCGGTCGAAAAAGAACTTAAGGGCTAACAGCGCAAGAACACCAACTGTGATCGACATGATTTGTACTTTTGAAATCTGAGAATTACCAATCGAAAGCGAAGTAGTTAACCAAGTTGGTACCGGGACTGCTTGACCTCTAGGTGAGATTCCATTTTGAAACAAAACTTGGAGCAACATCGAAACTGCGAAGCTTGTCATAAGTAGAGTTGCGCCACTGGCATTCCGAACAGGTCTGAAAGCGGCAAATTCCATCAAGGCCGCAGAAATGCCACCTGCAATTACAGCCACGAAAACCGCCAACCAGAACGGCTGTCCCGTCAAGATTCCAGCGAGAAGAACATAACCGGTTAGGGTCATTAATTCACCGTGTGCAAAGTTAATAAGTCCCAGCACACTGAATATGACTGCCAAACCAAGTGCTAATAGTGCATAAGTGCCACCTAGCGAGATGACATTTACAAGGTAGGAAATTAGAGCATCCACTACTCAGCACCTCCTAAGTAAACCTTTTTAACTTCGTCGGAAGTTCTTAAGTCTGCAGCTAGGCCTTCAAGTGCAATCTCTCCAGTAGACATTGCATATGCGCGATCGGCGAATTTAAGAACTCGCATTACTTCTTGTTCCACAATGACCATGGCAAGGCCAGTCTTGCGCAAGTCGGACAACAACTGATAAACCGCATCAACAATTGTCGGGGCTAAGCCAAGAGATGGCTCATCAATTAATAAAAGTTTTGGTCGAGACATTAATGCTCGAGCGATTGCAACTTGCTGTTGTTCGCCACCGGACAAAGTTCCGGAAACTTGTTGGAGTCTTTCCCGAAGAATCGGAAGGCGATTTAATAAATCATCGAATAAGTCATCGGACTTGGCTTTACGTGGTGCACCTAGCATCAGATTTTCGCGCACTGTTAGATGAGGAAAAAGTCGACGCCCTTCGGGCACTAACGACAGTCCCAACGAAACAATTCGTTCAGTTGGCGCACCGGTGATATCTTGACCCGCAAAATTTACCGCGCCTTGGGATTTAATCAAACCCACAATTGCTCGTAAAGTTGAAGATTTGCCCGCACCATTAGGGCCAAGGAGGGCGACTACTTCGCCCTCCTTGACCTCAAGGTTGCTGCCGCGCACAGCCTTAACCGCTCCATATGAAATGGAAAGGTCTGTGGTTGTCAGCAGTGTGTTACTCATTTCTACAACTGAGCCTTTGGCACGGTTGCAGGATCTGGAGAGAACGTTCCAACAAGTGAACGTTCGCTGTTCTTGATTTCAACCAAGGCAACTTCACGAATAGCCATGCGATCGCCACCCTTGTAGCTGATTGCTCCAGTTATGCCTTGAGCGCCTTCAAGATTTGACCATGCTTGCCAAATCGCATCTGCGTCACAGCTCTGTGCCTGCTTAACAACAGCGTCAAGGGTAAGTCCTAGTTCATAACCTGTTACCGCATAGATGGTCTCAGGATCTTTACCGTACTTACCGTTGTAGTCAGTGAAGAAAGTGCTCATTGCGCCTTCATTCTTCAATACACCAGCAGTTGTGTAGGTAACACCTTCAGCAATATCTGCAAGCGCCAATGTTGTAGGTGAATCGATACCATCTGTTCCAAGAACAGCGGCAGTGATTCCTGCGCCACGTAGTGCCTTAATGAAGGTTGGGAAATCAGGCTCATACGCAGGAGTCATGATGACATCTGGCGCTGGACTTAGTGCCTTGATTTCATCAACAATCACGCTGAAGCTTGCTTGTCCCATTGAGAAGGTGCCTTCTCCGACAACTTTGCCACCGTTAGCTTCAAATGCTTCTTTGAAATAGCCTGGCAACAAGTTTGTGTAGGCACTATCAGGTGATCCAAGTGTGTATGCATTCTTGTAACCCATTTCGGTTGCATGGTCTGCAAGAACCTTGGCTTGTGTGTTGTCACCAAATGCATTTGAGAACATGTGGTCGCCAACTGCAAGCGGCAAAATTGGCGAGGAGCCAAACCAAGATACGGCAGCAATGCCAGCATCCTGAGCCAACTGACCGGCTGCGATTGATGGGTCAGCATCGCCAGGAGTGATCAGGATACTGATTTCCTCAGCTACCAATTCAGCTGCCACGGTTGCGGATTGTGCCGCATCCGAGCGAGTGTCCTTGACTACTGTTTCAATCGTAAACTTTCCGTCTACTCCACCAGCGGCATTAACTTGCTCTGCCCATAGTTCAAATCCCTCAAGATTTGGTACGTCAATGTATGCAAGGCCACCAGTCTGGCTTCCCGCTACACCAACTTTTACCGTGCAGGCCGCACCAGCTGCAGGAGCAGTTGCTTCGCCGCTCGCTGTGGCTTCTCCGTCACCACTAGCACAAGCAGACAAAAGCATGATTGCACTTAGGCTCACGGCCATCTTTGTGACCTTAGAAGGTCCAGACTTTCGTTGCATTAGTTCACTACCTTTCGTTATTTGTTGTTGTTTTTTCATCAACTGATGATTCTTCTCCCCAGCCTAAATATGCAGCATGCACTTCGGGTAGAGATAAGATTGTTTCTGGATCTCCCTGGGCAATTACCCGGCCGTGATCCAAGACGGTTAGCGAATCGCAGGCTGATCTAATCAACGTCACATCGTGATCGATCAGTAGCATGCCAGCGTTTGCTTGCTTCATGATTTGGCGAAATTGAGCCAAGAGTTCAGCTGATTCTGCTGGATTCATTCCAGCAGCTGGTTCATCAAGAAGAAGAACGGAAGGCTTAAGCGCAAGAGCTCTAGCAATTTCTACGCGTCGCTGATCGCCGAATGAAAGTTCGCCGGCAAATCGATACGCGTGATGCATAACGCCAACTTGATTAAGTAGGGATAGTGCAGATTTATCAGAATCCTTAACTGATTCACCAGCAGAGATGCAAGCAACAACGACGTTGTCCAATACTGTCAACTCTTTAAACAGTCTGATGTTCTGGAAAGTGCGACCGAGACCAGACCTAGCGCGCTTCCAAGTTTTTTCCTTGCTGATCTTTAGGTCGCCAAGGTGAATTTCCGCAGAATCGGCCTTAGAAATGCCAGTGATGCAGTTGACCATAGTTGACTTGCCTGAGCCATTTGGTCCAATCAATCCGGAGATTTTGCCTCGCTCGACAAACATGCTGGCATCATCAAGGGCGACTAAACCTGAGAATCGCTTGGTGATGTTAGTTGCAGTTAAAACTGGCTTACCGGACGGGAGTTGTTCGGCAACTGGAATTGTTGCATCAAGATTCGGTGAGTCCCCACGATACGCAGAAATTTCCTCAGGTTCATGGAAGCCCATAATTCCCTTTGGCCTCAGATACAGAGTCAATAAAATAATGATTGCAAGGCCTGCATTGGTTAAACCAAACAAGCCAATGCTGTCGCCAATCTTTCGCAAGTTTTCTATAACGGCCATTACAAGAACAACCCCAACGACTGCGCCGGCTACCGAACCTGAGCCACCCACAATCAGCATTGTTAAAAGTGTCAAAGTTAATGTGAAGTAGAAATCTTTCGGCGAAAATGCACCAAGAAGACCGGCATAACATGCACCCATTCCACCCGCGACAGCTGCCGAAAGCACCCAGGCTTTGAATTGACTTCGTTGGATGCGCACACCAGCGCTCGAAGCTGCAATAACGTCATCACGTGAAGCCCTGACATGGATTCCAGTTTTTGAATCTCTAAACCATCGAGCAATAATCAATGCGATTATTGCAACTGTTGCCGCAACCGGAACGCTGGTAAAGCGCTTAACGCCATAAAACGTCTGACTACCTCTGGTGAAATCTTCAGCACCAACAAGCGTGCTGTGAATAATGATTAGAATTCCAACCGTAGCAATCGATGCAGAATCCCGAAGTCTGGCAATTACTAAACCTGATAGCGCTCCCACAAGCGTTGCTGCTAGCACTCCGCACAACATGGCAATTGGAAAGATAAATGTTGTATCTTGCAAGAACACTGGGAGCGTTGAAAGCGATGTCTGCTTAACAATTGGAGTCATGGACAAGATGCCAGTTGTATAAGCCGAAACGCCAACAAAACCGACGTGACCGAAACTTAGAATGCCACTATTGCCACTAAATATTTGAAGCGCTAACACGCCAATTAAAAGCGTCAAAGCATTTGCCAAAAGTAGTTGAGGTGCCTTCGACATGCCGTTTCCGAAGAGGCCCACCAAGGCAATCAAAAGTGACCAAAAAACCATGGACGTATAGCGTCTGGACAATCGGGATTTAGTCAGGGCTTCAGGAATAAGTTTCAACACCGCACCCCATTCCCCTCATACAGGCTTTCTTTGAATCAAACCCTAGGAAGTAAGGGGCGTCAAGGGAAACGGGGAAACAGGTGCAATTGGTTACGTTCGCTATTCCTCGGTCTTTATGTAAGGGGTGCCGTTATCCCATAATTGGCAAGTTAACTTCAGGTTTGCAGTCAGATTTCGGATTATCCCTTCATGTGATGGGTTTATCACAATAAAGACCCCTCCTGAGAATTCACTATCATCGCGCCTTAAAGAATCGGCAATTCGATCAAGTGGCTGGAAATGCATGCCTTCCCAGCCGATGCTTCGGTAGGTGTCGGCACAAATTGCAAGCTTGTTTTTGCCACCCTGGGCCCAGCCCATGATTCCGATGTAGTGGCCTACATTCCAATCGGCTGGTGGCTCTTGAACCTTATGTCCAGATAGGAATCCAAAAGCCGTTGCCGGTTCGGATTTACCACCCCACAAGAAGCGTGTGGCACTATTTGCAATCAATAATGCAGGTTGATTTAGGTCAACTAATGCTTCGAGGAGGTTTTCTATAATTTCTGCAGTCCACTCGCCTCGCAACGGTATTGCAACAAGTTTTGAATCAGCTAGTTCATTAGTTGCAACCAAAAGACCTTCAGGTGAAGTACCAGTTATGTTGCTGTCATCAATACGCGGCAATTCAAGAATGTAGTCAGACCGACCAGCATCATTTGGAGGTAGTGATTCATTAGTTTGAATCTTGCTTAGGATTGAGCCCGCAGCGAGGCCAACGTGATCTTGTTCAACTTTTACTGAGGCCAGCGCACGAAGCGCAAGAGTGATCCAAAATGCACCGCACAACTCATTTTTTTGCGGCATTTCACTTGCATGTTCAGCAAGTAAAAGTTCAGATCCGGGCAACATTTGGATTGTGTATTGACTCATGTCGCCAAGGCTAACAGGGTCACACCCAAATTTTGTCGGGGTATCTGAATGAATTTTTAGTCCACATTGTCCATTGAGTCAGAACCCATTCCACCTGGTGCTTCAGGTGTGGTCTTTTGAACCTGCATCAAGAAGTCAAGGTTGCTCTTGGTTTCGCGAAGCTTAGTTAGCAAAAGTTCAAGAGCTTGCTGGGAATCAAGTGCGTGAAGCACGCGACGAAGCTTCCAGATGACCTTAAGTTCATCAGCAGCAAGAAGAATTTCTTCGCGACGAGTTCCGGATGCTTCAACATCAACCGCTGGGAAGATACGACGATCTGCCAGGCGACGATCCAGCTTAAGTTCCATGTTGCCAGTTCCCTTGAATTCTTCGAAGATAACTTCGTCCATTCGAGATCCGGTATCAACAAGAGCTGTAGCCAAGATTGTTAGTGAGCCACCCTCTTCGATGTTGCGAGCAGCACCGAAGAACTTCTTTGGTGGATACAACGCAGCTGAGTCAACACCACCGGAAAGAATACGGCCGGATGCTGGCGCCGATAGGTTGTACGCACGACCAAGACGAGTCATTGAGTCCAAAAGAACTACAACGTCATGTCCCATTTCAACCAAACGCTTTGCGCGCTCAATGGCAAGTTCAGCAATTGTGGTGTGGTCTTCAGCTGGACGGTCGAAAGTTGAAGCAATAACTTCACCCTTAACTGAGCGCTGCATGTCGGTAACTTCTTCAGGTCGTTCATCTACCAAAACAACCATCAAGTGAACTTCAGGATTGTTTTCAGCAATCGCATTTGCAATGTTCTGCAAAATCATGGTCTTGCCCGCCTTTGGTGGCGAAACAATCAGACCGCGCTGACCCTTACCAATCGGTGCAACCAAGTCAATTACACGAGTAACTAAGTTGTTTGGCACGGTTTCAAGGCGCAAGCGATCCTGTGGGTAAAGCGGAGTTAGCTTGCCGAAATCAACGCGCTTAATTGCTTCGTCTGGTTCAAGTCCATTAATGGACTCGATGCGAACAAGTGGGTTGAACTTCTGTGGGCGATCACCTTCGCGTGGCTGCTTAACCTGACCAGTTACTGCATCACCCTTACGAAGTGAGAAACGTTTAACTAATCCCATTGACACATAAACGTCGTTTGGACCTGGCAAGTAGCCAGAAGTACGAACGAATGCGTAATTGTCGAGAATGTCGATGATTCCAGCCACTGGCAAAAGAACATCGTCATCAGAAACTTCTAAATCGTAATCGCGATCTCCACCACGGGCGCCACGATTGTTACGACCATTGCTGTTGCGATCATTGCGATCACGTCCACGGCGGTTACGTCCGTTGCGATCATTACGATCGCTACGATCGTTGCGGTCACCACGATCATTGCGATCGTTGCCTTCAGATTCGCCATCGTTGTTACGAGGCGCGCGCTCTTCACGTTCTTCACGTGGTGCACGTTCTTCACGTGGTGCGCGCTCTTCTTTTGCTGATTCGCTCTTAGCAGCGCCAGCTGGGCGGGATGCAGAACGACTGCCTCTACCGCCACCTTGCTTGGCACCAATTGCCTTAACAAGTTCGGCTTTGCGCATTCCAGAAGCGCCATCAATTCCCAGACCGGCAGCCATTGTCTTTAGTTCTGGAAGAAGTTTTGAGTTCAGCCCTTTATCTTGGGCAGTTGTCTCGGTCACGTATGTGTCCTTTATGTTTTGAGTGGTTTTAGATCCAGCAGTAATGCACGGAATTTTCGCGAGAATTTTTGCGGGATTTTCGGTGAAAGAGATTCAACCGATGTCTTAAGACTAGCAGGTCCAGCACTTTGACGCGAAATTGCCTTCAAATCTTGAGGTTTTAATCCGCTTCGGGTGCAACGTCATTGTTGTCAGGAATCGCGCCTTCGTCCGCGACGCCCACAGGAGCTGCAGTAAACCCAGATTTAGCAATGATTTCCGAAGCCTGGGTAACCTGATCACTGGTACTTAAGGCAATTACAGTCGGGCCTGCCCCGCTGATGCAGGCAGCAATTTGTGCCTCACGCAGTTGGGCAACTAGTTCCATAGATTCTGGATAAGCCTGGGCGCGAAATGGTTGATGCAACTTATCTTCAGTTGCTTCCAACAAGAAATCTGGATCACCAATCATGGCAGCAACTAGCAGTGCTGATCTACCGGCATTAAATGCTGCATCGACATGAGGGATTGATTCTGGAATTAATCCTCGTGCCTTGTGAGTATCTAACTCAGTCTGCGGGATACCCAGTACTGGGCAAACATCTGGATGAACATTCATTGAAACTGAATTTGCTTTGCCATCATCTTCCAGCCAAGCAATAGTCATGGCGCCTAGTAAGCAAGCAGCAACATTGTCTGGATGTCCTTCGATGGTATTAGCCATCTGCAACAATTCGTCTTCGCTAGCACGTGCATAAGTTAACTCGCTAGCCAGAACTAGACCGGCAACAATTGCCGCGGCACTCGACCCCAGGCCTCGACCTTGCGGAATTGCGTTCTTGCATTCAACATGCAGCCCGGTGACATCCGTGCCGAATGCTTTGCAGGCATCAATGATTGTTTTGGCAATCAAGTGAGTGCCATCAGTTGGAAGTTTGCCAGCACCTTGGCCCGTTACTTCAACAGTGATCTTGTTGTCGTCAGTAAATTGCGCAGTGACAAAGTCGCGAATCTCAAGAGCTAATCCAAGGGCGTCATAACCAGGTCCAAGATTGGCGCTGGTTGCCGGAACTGAAACCGAAACTATGCGTGACATTAGGCAAGACCTAAGGCTGCTGCGGCGGCTTTTACGTCAACTGGAACCACGACTGGATCCTTGGCACTTTCCAATGCCCACTGGGTATCTTTCAAACCATTACCTGTAACTGTGCAAACGATTGTTGATCCCGCATCAACTAATCCACGTTGAGCCTGCTGGATCAAACCTGCTACTGATGCCGCACTTGATGGCTCAACAAAGAATCCTTCTTTATCTGCCAGTACTCGATAAGCAGCCAAAATTTGATCATCAGTAACCGCGTCAATTAGGCCACCGGAGTCATCACGTGCTTCAACTGCCAAATCCCATGACGCTGGCTTACCAATTCGAATTGCAGTTGCAATTGTTTCTGGCTTTTCGATTGGATGACCTGCAACAAACGGCGCTGCGCCTGCCGCCTGGAACCCCCACATGACTGGACGTTGCGTTGAAACTTTGTCGTGGTAGTACTCGGTAAAGCCCATCCAATAGGCAGAGATGTTTCCAGCATTGCCAACTGGCAGGCAGTGAATATCTGGGGCATCGCCAAGGGCATCAACAATTTCAAAGGCGGCAGTTTTTTGGCCTTGTAGTCGAGTTGGGTTAACTGAGTTAACAAGCGCAATCGGATAGTTCTCGGCTAAGTCACGTGCAATGTCCAAGCAATCATCGAAGTTGCCATCAACCTGCAAAATAGTTGCGCCATGAATTACGGCTTGAGCTAATTTGCCCATGGCAATCTTGCCTTGCGGAACTAGAACCGCACTTTTCATTCCGGCTTTAGTTGCATATGCCGCTGCTGAGGCGCTGGTGTTTCCAGTTGATGCGCAAACCACAGCTTTGGCGCCATTGCGCGCCGCATCAGTAATTGCCATTGTCATGCCGCGATCTTTAAACGAACCGGTTGGGTTCATGCCTTCGACTTTTAGGTAAACCTTGGCGCCCGTTAGTTCGGAAAGAGTGCATGCATAAACAAGTGGAGTTCCACCTTCACCCAAAGAAATAACGATGTCATTTGGGGCGATCGGTAATCTGTCACGATATTCCTCAATGACACCGCGCCAAATATGGGCCATAACTATGCGCCCGCACCTTCAACACGCATAACACCTAGAACTTCGCGAACTGCAGTCATACTTTCTAAGGCTTCAACAGTTGCCCGCAAGCGACTCTCTGGTGCTTCGTGAGTTCTGATAATCAAACTCGCGGCATCGCCTTCACCGTCTTGGCGAACTGCCTGGATTGAAACATCATGCTTGGCGAATTCATTCGAAATTGCAGCCAGCACGCCTGATTCATCCGAAACCTTGAGATTCAAATAGTAGGAAGTCTTAGCCTCGCCAATTGAACGCACTTCAAGGTCTGCGTAAATACTTTGCGCCGGACCAACTGAACCGGTGATTCGGTGGCGAGCAGCGGCCACAACGTCACCGACGACGGAGCTGGCTGTTGGTGCGCCACCGGCGCCACGACCGTAGAACATAACTTGACCGGCAGCATCAGCTTCCACGAATACGGCATTGAATGCATCGCGAACACTTGCCAATGGATGCGTTACCGGAATCATTGCTGGATGAACGCGAACGATTACACCCTTGTCATCGTCAGTTAGTTCTGCGATAGCAAGCAACTTAATTACATAGCCAAGTGACTTAGCTGCTGCGATGTCATCGGCAGTAACTTTTGTCATGCCTTCGCGGTAAACATCATCTGAAGTCACGTTGGTGTGGAATGCCAGGCCAGCAAGAATTGCAGCTTTAGCCGCGCTGTCGAAACCTTCAACATCTGCAGTTGGATCGGCTTCGGCGTAACCCAAGTCTTGAGCTTCTTTTAGTACAACTGAATAGTCAGCGCCATCGTTATACATTTTCGACAAAATGAAGTTTGTAGTGCCATTAACGATTCCAAGAATCTTTGTAACTTTGTCGCCAGCTAAAGATTCACGTAATGGGCGAAGCAATGGAATCGCGCCAGCTACAGCTGCTTCGTAGTAAAGATCAACGCCAGCTTCTTCTGCCAATTTATGAAGGTGAGCGCCGTGGGCGGCAAGTAAAGCTTTGTTTGCAGTAACAATGGATGAACCATTTGCGATTGCAGATTCAATTAATGTTTTAGCAGGTTCAATTCCACCGATAACTTCGATCACAATGTCTGCGCCGGATGCCGCAAGCCCTGCAGCATCTTCGGTAAGAAGTTTGGAATCAACACCTGGGCGTGGTTTCGAGGCATCACGAACTGCGATTCCAGTTAATTTGAGTTCCCGACCAATTCGGGCCGTTAAATCGTCAGCGCTTTCGGAGATAAGTTGGGCAACCGATGCGCCCACAGTTCCGCCACCAAGTAATGCAACAGTTAGCGGGGAACTCATGTTTTTCTCCTTATTTACTTCTGGTATCAATTGCTGTTATTAATACTGTGCAGAAACCAAGAAAATCCCGTACTCCTGCGTGCTCTAAGTCTGGCAGAAACCCTTGAAACAAGCCAAAAGAAGCAGTTAAGGGCGCATAATCGAATAGGGTTTAGTCAAGAATTCGAAAAACGGGGTAATAAATGAGAAATACAAAGTCTTTACGAGTGCTGTCCAAAGTCCTAATAGTTCTGGGCACTTTTGCCCTAACTCTCGGAGCTTTTGCTGGAATCGTAAACAATAATCTGCTCAATGGTCCGAAGTTAGCTGACCATATTGAGAGCATTCGCCAGGACCCGGCCGTAATCGCCAAAATGAGTGTCCAGTTGACTGATGTGTTAATCGAGAAGGCGCCAAATGCCGCCCCGTTTCGCCCGGTCATCGAGAATGCTGCTGCCAAGATTCTTTCTAGCGATGCCCTCTCCGAACCAATTCGTGGCGCTGCCGTTCAATTGCGTGATGCATTTGTAAAGGGTCAAGCGCTAAAACTTGAATTTACTGAGACAGCAAACGTTGCAATTGAAAAAGTAAACATGTTTGCGCCGCAACTTGGGATCGAACCGATTGCTGCGTTAAGTCTTGAGCCACCAGCTGGCAGCATTTTGGCAACTATTAATACGCTGCAAAAGGTATTGAAGATTTCTGACACGTTATCTATGGCCTTGCCGATTGCAGCCGCAGTTATGTTCATTGCAGTTATCTTGCTTGCACCATATCGTCGTCAAGGTGCGCAGCGAGTTGCTAAGTCAGTAATGATTTCAGGTGGCATCCTTGCCGGAATCAGTGGTGCGATTTGGATTGCAACGAACATCTTCGGTCGCGATCCTGATATCGGAATCTACCTAATTGCTTCATGGAATCAATTTGATGCTGCTTTCTGGATCCCAGCTGCGATCTTGATCGTGGCGGGTGGCATGGCTTACACCTTGCTAGGCGGAGTTTTACCTGACGTTGATGTACCAAGCGAAGTTGCGAAAACTTGGAAAAAGATTTGGGCACGACCAGCAAATGTTTGGATTTCATTTGCTCGGGCCATCATTTTCGTAGCGCTAGGTGCGTTCATAGTAATGAATACTCAAGTTGCGTTGCGTGGCTTGCTGTTCATAGCTTCGGCATTAATGATTGCAACTGCAATTTTCGAATTCAATCGACTACTAGTTAGGTCGATTGAAAAAGAAAAGGCTAGTTAACTCCAGCATCGAAGATCATTAAATCTTCGATTGTTTCTCTGCGCAGAAGTACTTGGGATTTACCAGCGGCAACACTTACGGCTGCTGGGCGTGGGATGTGGTTGTAATTGCTTGCCATCGATCGGCAATAAGCCCCAGTAGCTGCAACGGCAATCAAGTCCCCTGGTCGAGTGTCAGCTGGTAATTCAATGTCGCGGACAACGATGTCACCGCTTTCGCAATGCTTGCCAACAACACGAGATAAAACCTTTTTGGCATCGGAATCACGATTTGCAATAACAGCGGTGTACTCAGCGTCATAAAGAGCAGTTCGAATGTTGTCGCTCATGCCACCATCTACAGAAATGTAATGGCGAGTAGTTCCACTATCTAATTCAACAGGCTTAACGGTTCCAACTTCATAAAGCGTGATGCCAGGATTGCCAATAATTGCGCGGCCTGGTTCAACGCTGATTTTTGGAACTGAAATCTTTACTCGAGCACATTCCGTGCGAACGATGTCCAAAATTGATTTAGCCATTGCAGTGACATTAAGCGGGTCATCACCATCTACATATGCAATGCCCATGCCGCCACCAACATCTAGTTCGCTAACTGAAATACCATGGCGCTCTTTGATTTGAACTGCGAAGTCGACAACTCGATGAGTGGCTAATTCAAAACCTGTGGCATCGAATATTTGAGATCCAATGTGCGAGTGAAGTCCGGCTAGTGATAGTGCATCACATTCCAAAACGTTGTCTACTGCAGCCATTGCCATTCCAGAGGCAGTTGAGAGTCCAAACTTTTGATCTTCATGAGCTGTTGAGATCGCTTCGTGAGTATGGGCCTCAACACCAACAGTTAGGCGTAGTAAAACCTGCTGAACGATTCCAGCCGAGGCGGCAACTGCATTTAAGCGTTCAATTTCAATCAAGCTGTCAATGACTACTCGGCCAACGCCAACTTCAACGGCTCGCTCTAAGTCCTTAACGCTCTTGTTGTTGCCGTGCATAACTATCTGTGTTGGGTCAATGCCAGCGCGAAGTGCAACTTCTAATTCCCCAGCACTTGCGACATCAATTCCAAGGCCTTCTTGATTTACCCACTGGGCAACTTTTGTTGTTATGAAAGCCTTGCCGGCATAGTGAACGCTGGTTTCGATATCTGAAACAGTAAATGCAGCCAAATAGTCTCGGGCACGTTTACGAACATCTGCTTCGTCAAAAATATAAAGCGGAGTTCCATATTGTTTTGCCAGTTCAGTAACCGCTACATTACCGATTGAGATTTCTCCCTGGCTATTTCGGGTCGCAGATGCGGGCCATATCAATGGGTTTAAATCCGAAGCCATGGTTACATCCTGTCGGGTGCGCTAACACCCAGCAATTCAAGACCATTGAAAATCACTTGACGCGTTGCAGCGCATAGCCAAAGCCTTGCAATGTTTAGCTCAGTAACTGGTTCTTCACCTTGCGGCAAAACTCGGCAAGCAGCATAGAACGAGTGGTAACTCGTGGCTACTTCTTCGATGTATCGCGCAATTCGATGTGGCTCACGAAGTTCGGCTGCTGATGCAACTACGCGTGGGTAGTCAGCAAGTAGTCCAAGCAGAGCACCCTCACGATCATCCGTTAATTGCGATGGATCAAATGTTGCCGGATCCCAATCTGAAGTATTCGCCGGGATCAATCCAAGTTCAGCAGCATTTCTAACAACCGATGCAATTCGGGCGTGTGCGTATTGCACGTAATAAACCGGATTGTCGTTTGTACTGGACACCAATAGATCAAGATCCAGAACCAACGGAGATTCCACTGGATATCGAATCAATGAATAACGCGCAGCATCCACACCAACTTCATCTACAAGATCTTCAAGTGTGATGATATTGCCAGCGCGTTTTGAAAGTCGAACTTCTTCGCCATTCTTGAGCATCTTTACCATTTGCCCAATCAGGAGCTGAATATTTACATCTGGATTATCTCCAGCACAAGCTGCAACTGCGCGAAGTCGGTTCACATACCCATGGTGGTCGGCACCCAATAAATAGATACATAGGTCGTAACCTCGATTGCGCTTATCTACATAATAGGCAGTATCGGATGCGAAGTAAGTTAATGCGCCATCAGCCTTGATTAGGACACGATCTTTATCATCATCGAAATCACTGGTTCGAAGCCAAGTTGCGCCTTCTTCGACAAACATATGTCCCTGAGACTTTAGCTTCTCAAACCCGCGATTTACCGCGCCTGAAGTGTGAAGTGATTTTTCAGAAGTCCAAACATCAAAATGAGTATTGAAGTTATCTAGAACTCGCTTTTGATCCGCAAGCTGTAATGCATAGGCAGCATCGCGAAACGCTTCGCTGCGCTGCGGTTCTGGTAATTCTGAAATTCCTGGATTTTGCGAAACCACTTGCTTAGCAAGCTCTGGAATGTAGGCGCCGTGATAACCATCTTCTGGAATTGCTTCGCCTAATGCAGCAGCCTTTACCGAATTTCCAAATTTATCCATTTGAACGCCAAGGTCGTTAATGTAAAACTCGCGCGCAGATTCTGCGCCTTCAGCTTCAAGAACGCGGGCTATCGCATCACCGACTGCAGCCCAACGAGTATGACCTAAGTGGAGTGGCCCAGTTGGGTTCGCAGAAATGAATTCCACATTGATCTTTTTGCCCACTAGCTGAGTGCCACGGCCAAAACTATTTCCTTTAGCAATGATGTCGCGCGCTAATTCGCCTTGACTTGCAGCATCCAGCCGAATGTTTATAAATCCTGGGCCAGCAATTTCAACACCTTCAACTCCCGGAAGTTCTTGAAGGATTAGTTGCAGAATTTCTGCTGCTGCACGCGGATTTAACCCAGCTTTTTTACCCACTTGCATTGCGACATTGGTTGCCCAATCGCCATGATCCAAATTTTTTGGCCGTTCCACCACAATTTCAGCAGGGATGTCCTCAGCAGATAAATTCAATTGACCGCTGGAAATTGCACTAAGCAAGGCGGCCCTAATGTGGCCAGCTAATTCCTGTGGGGTCATACAAAGTAAGACTAGCGAAAGCCTTGCAAATTAAGGAAATCCCCCACCAATGAATGGCTAAGGTTTCTTGATGACCTGACTCACAACAGATACCGAATTCTCGCGATGAGCCGCCTGAAGCGCAATGGATTTTTCCACGTCTCTGGCCTTAAGGGCTGCCACCATAGTCCGGTGTTCTTGATTCATGTGGGCAAGATTTGCAGGTGCTGCGAAGTAAACCCCGCGGTAGGCATCAGTTGCATCCCACTGGTTCTTAATGAGTCTGACCAGCCGAGGCATGTTACTCGCTTCAAATAATGCGAAATGGAATCTGCGGTTTGCTGCAGTAACAGCTGATACGTCTTGTGACTTAGCCGCTGCTTCCACATCATTCAAGATGTCATCGAGGTACTCAATGTCCTCGTCGGTCAGTAGCGGAACGCCAACTCGAATTGCTTCATCTTCTAGCAAGGAGCGAATTCGATAAACCTCTACTAAATCTTCAACACTCAAGTCAGCGACAAAGTATCCGCGGTGTGGGTGATATGTGACTTGACCTTCACCTTCGAGAACTTTAAGAGCTTCCCGTAATGGAACTCGACTCACTCCAAGGCTGGCAGCTAATGAATCTTGAACAACTTGCTGACCAGGTTCAAGTTGCCCAGATGCAATTAGGACTCGAAGTTCGCGAAGCACACCTTCTTGGGCGGTTACGTTCTCGCTCATGCTTCATCCAAACTTGGTGGGGCTACCGCATATCGAACTGGAGTTTGAGAAAACGTAATAGGGTTTGCAACTTGCTTTCGTTCTTCGCCTTCTTGATTAATTGTGATGATTGGATTTAGCTCCAAAGATTCAGCCAGTGCGAAGGCTTCGGAGATTGAATTGATTGGCCCACACGGCACTCCAGCATCAGAAAGCAACTTCCACCAATAATCAGCGCCATTTCCCAGGAACTGTTTTACCAACAACTCATTTAGTTCGACTCGATTTGCAACTCGATCTGGGTTGGTTACAAATTTTGGATCACTTGCAATCGCTGGAATTCCCAGTTCTTGGCACAGCTTTGCAAACTGCCCATCGTTACCTACTGCAACGACAATGGGTCGATCTGAAGTTTGATAAACCTCGTATGGGCTAATGGATGGGTGAGCATTGCCAAGAATTCCCGGTACAACATCACCAGAAACATAAGAGCTAGCCTGATTGACCATTGCCGATAGCAACGAGGACAAAAGGTTAACTTCGATTTGTTGGCCTTCGCCCGTTACATTTCGATGATTCAACGCAGCCAGTAAACCGATGGTGGCATGCATTCCGGTAATAACGTCAACAAGTGCAACACCAACTTTGGTTGGTTCGCCTGGCGCAGGGCCCGTAACACTCATCAAGCCACCCATGGCCTGAACCAATAAGTCATAACCTGGCATCGCTGCACCGACGCCAGAGCCAAATCCAGTAATTGAGCAGTAAATAACTTCTGGCTTTAACTTCTTTACCGCCTCGTAATCCAATCCAAACTTTTCACTATTGCTTGGTGGGAAGTTATGAATGACAATGTCAGCGCGCTTGATCAGTTCATGGGCTTCAGCTAAACCAGCTGGGTTTGTCATATCTATTGCAACGGATGTCTTGTTTCGATTTACCGACTCAAAATAAGTGGCCCGTCCAGCTGCGTCATAAGGCGGACCCCAGTGGCGAGTATCGTCACCGACCTCGGGGCGCTCGACTTTAACAACAGTTGCGCCCATGTCACCAAGCAACATAGTGGCGTATGGGCCAGCCAAAACTCGAGTGAAGTCGGCAACAACGATTCCGTCTAATGGGCCCATATGAAGATTGTATCCAATCTTGTTGGGGAGATTTGATGGCAAAACTGTCAGCTAAAACTCTTTTAATTCAACCGTTCTGCCACGCTCGCCAGGTTGGTCTGGCGTCGCTGGTCGTCCCTTGGTGCGAACCGTGATTCGAGTTCGGTCCCCACGAAATAGATCATGTGAGTATTCAATCTTGCGACCTTTGGTATCCATAGTCGTTCGGGTGACGGCTAGCAGTGGTGCGCCGAGTGGAACTTCAAGGATTCTGGCTTCATCCAAAGTTGCATTCACTAAGTCGATCTGTTCAACCGCTTCATCTGGCGTTGTCTCGTAGTGCTTACTTAACAATTCATATAAAGAGTTACCCAACGGGCGCTCCAACAACCCAGGGAAAAACTCTGCGGGAAATCTTGCATGTTCTAACGAAATTGGAATGCTGTC
>WLGZ01000010.1 GCA_009702945.1 Actinomycetota bacterium
AGGTTCAATAACCTTGCAGCGACGGCAAACAGCCTTCGCTTCCTCGATCTGTAAAATTGCAGGGCCTGTATTGCCAATGGGGAAGAAGAGTTCTGGATCTTCGTCACGGCAGGCTGCCTCATGGCGCCAGTCCACGCGATCCTCCAAGATGTAGTTACGGATAAACGGTCAATTTGCGATTTTTACTCTTAGGTTTCCCTTGGATCCAATCTGCAGTTTCCAGTTTCTCACTTCGTGACTGTTTTCACAAGGGTTTTAGCCAATAAAATCGGGATTTTTTTGTGACCTGCGACCCAGTCAGTTCTAAAAGTCCTAAAAATAGTCCAGATTCAAATTAATTGGTTCACAAATTGGCAAGGACTCTAAGCGCATTTGGGACATGAGTAGCCGTCAGTTCCGTCGACTGGGTTAGCACATCGCCATCAACTTGAATCCAAAGTGGACGATCAGATTGAATGTGGACTTGTTTTTGATTTGTAAGTGCAATTACATTTCGTTCATTCTCGGCAGATTTTCCAGCGATTGCGCGTCTAACTAGCCTCAAAATAGCTCGGACCTTAAGGGAGGTAGGCGCATAAACATCAAGCGCTGTGTCATGGCTAGCCATTGGAAGTGGGTTCAGCGGCTTTGACCCTAGATAGGCCCACGGTGCCAAATTCACGATTAGGGCAAAATGCGCATTTCGATGAACTTCACCTGAATCAGAGACCAAGCTGAGCCCAGCGTTCTTGCGGTCCGTTCTGGCAAACAACTCTCGTAGCGCCAGTCCGGCATACGCTGCATCGCTGACCATTTTTCCACCAGCTCTGCGGGCTTCCATTTCTGCAATTACCGCAGCGTCCAATCCGATACCGGCATTGAAAAGAAACCAGCGCGAAATATTGTTTGTCGCAATCTTGCCAACACCGATGTTTTTAAAGTTGCGTGAATTAAGTGTAGTTAGGATTTGCGCCGTTGCTTCAAGTGGATTCTCGGACAGCCCCATGTTCCGCGCAAATACATTTCCATTTCCGCCCGGTATGGCTGCAAGTAGTGGACCATCGGGGTTTGGTCCATCCAGCAAAAGCCCATTTGCAATTTCATTAACAGTGCCATCACCACCCAGGCCAATCACCAGTTCGAATCCTTGTTGCTGAGCAGATCTAGCGATTTCTATGGCATCGTTGCGAGCCTTGGTATTCACAACCGTGATGTCTAGATGCTTTGAAAGTTCATTCATAACCTGGGTTTGGATTGCATCATCAGTAGTAGTTGCAAATGTGTTTGCAACTAAGAGCGCCCGCATGTCTCAACTCTATCTGCGAAGTTTAAGGAATCCGATATGGTTGTTATGTGAAGAAGTTAACTTTAGCCATTGGCGCAATTGAATCTGCGGCCATTTTCCTTTATGGGCTTTCTATTGTCATCAAGGGCACCGTGGACCATAGCTCAGTCGGATCACCTCTCGTGCAATTCATCATTTACACAATTTTCGCTGCATCACTAGCTGCCTGCACTCGTGGAATTTCAAAGCAACAAAACTGGGCCCGCACTCCGTTTTATCTGCTGCAGCTATTCATTGGAATCGCCGGATACACATTGTTTAGTGGCACCTTAATGATCTATAAAGTTCTCGGAGTTATTGTTACTGCATTTGGTGTAGCAGGATTTGTGGCATTACTCAGAACGCCACAGCAGTAATTACCCGCTGATTAACCCTTCTCGAAGATGAGTTAGTACTTTATTCAAGATTCTCGATACGTGCATTTGAGAAATTCCAAGCTCAGTTGCAATTTGGCTTTGACTCAAGTTGTCAAAGAACCGCATTTGCAAAATTCTTTTCTCACGGTCGTCCAGTTGTGAGAGTAACGGTTTTAGAGATTCGCGGTATTCAACGCCTTCAAGTGCTTCATCTAATGCACCGAAGGTTTCGCCAATACTGGTAGAAGTTTCAGAAGTTACATCCAAGCTGACCGTCGAATAAGCAGCATTTGATTCCAATGCCTCAGCAACATCATCAACAGTTATCCCTAGATGTTTAGCAATTTCCTTGGGAGTCGGTGACCGATCTAATTTCTGGGTCAACTCAGTGGTTGCCTTAGTTACCGATGCGCCCAATTCTTGAAGTCTTCGAGGCACTCTAACTGCCCAGGTTTTATCTCGGAAGTGACGCTTTATTTCACCAACTATGGTTGGGGTTGCAAAAGTCGAGAATTCGAATCCTTTAGAAATTTCAAATCTGTCGATTGCCTTGATTAAGCCGATAGTGCCGACTTGAATCAGATCATCAAGAGGCTCGCCGCGATCAGCAAATTTTCGTGCCATAAATGTAACCAAAGGTAAATGGCGTTCAATCAGCGCAGCACGAAGCGCCTCGTGTTCACTGGTACCTGCTTCTAGAGCTGCAAGTTGCTCGAACATCTCACGATCAGCTGATCGTAAGTCGTTTTTAGGCACTAGCCACCACTTTGGCAGTTAGTAACAGAGTCACTAGACCTGCCGGTGAAGTGTCTGCGGAAACCTCGTGCACCAAGGCACTTAGAACTGTCCAAGCAAACGAAGTTTTATCTGGTGGGGGACTTCCGGCTGGGCCAGTAAGTTCAATATCTAATCGCTCGGAGTGAATCTGGAACTTAATGGTTACAACACCGGATTCCGGTTTGTGCGCAATCAGAACTGCGAATGCCTCATCAACGGCCAATCGCAAATCATCAATGGCATCAATGGTTAAGTCGGCATGCGCTGCAATGTGTGCTGCAGCGCTTCGAATCAATCCGACATACTCTGGGGTAGCCGGAACGGCTAAATCAATTGTGTTCACATTACGACGTTAACCTATTTCACAGTCGCAACGGGTGATCGCCTAACTATTCGCTGGCGAGATCTTTAAGTTCCTGGCCAGACACTCGATAAACCGTCCACTCGTCCATAGCCTTTGCGCCCATAGCGCGGTAAACCTCGATGGCTGGTTGATTCCAATCCAATACCCACCACTGGAAACGTGAGTAATCGTTATCGATACACACTTGAGCCAGTCGCTTCATCAGCGCCTTACCCATTCCTTGACCACGGAATTGTGGTCGCACATATAAGTCCTCAAGATAGACACCATGTGTGCCATCCCAAGTGCTGTAATTCAAAAACCAGATTGCCATTCCAGCAAGTTGATCTGAATCATTCGGATCTTCAATTACAAACGCATAAACTGCGGGTTGCCCATGAGGGGTATTTGCCGAACCTGAAGTCGAAATGCTGTCGTGCTGGTCGAACTCAGGTGAAGAAAAATCGCGACCGAACAATGCCTTCATCAGGTCAAGTTCGGTCGCGATTACTTCTTCTGGAGCTTTTTCGTACTCTGCTAACTCATTAATCATTTGGTGCATTTGGGCGACATCTTCAGGAGTTGCCTCACGCACCGAAATCATAAGTTAGGTTTTACTTCTTTGAGTCGACGAAGATTGCTGCAATTTCGTCAATCTTTGCGATCAACTGGTCTGCAACTGCAACATCGTTAGTGCCCTTGGTGCCACCGGCGCCAGCAAGTTTTGTTGCTTCATTGAAAAGTCCATTTAGGTTTGGGTACTTTTCGAAGTGTGGAGCCTTGAAGTAGTCAGTCCAAAGAACCCATAGGTGTTCCTTAACTTGGTGTGAGCGCTCTTCCTTGATTGCAACTGCGCGGGCTTTGAAGTCTGCATCATCGGATGCGTGGTACTTCTCCATGCAGGCTTTTACAGAAAGGGCTTCAATCCGAGCCTGAGCTGGATCGTAGATGCCACAAGGTAGGTCGCAGTGAGCATTCACTGCAATTGTTGATGCGAAAAACTTCATAATTCCTCCGAAGATATTGCGGATACCCGCTTGCCACAAGATTACCTCCACCGGTTCCGGCCCGCAGAATAGGGCTGGAACAATAGGAATATGCGTTACGGAATGGCAGTGGTTTCAGGCTTAAGCATGATTCCTACTTTGGCACCTGATGAGCGGTTATTGATTCGGCACGATGGCCCAATGGTTCTTGGTGACCTTGTGATTTTCAAACGCAATAATCAATACGACATCAAACGAATTATTCGAATCGAAGCTGACGGCATTTTCGCTCAAGGTGACAATGATTTAGTCAGCACCGATTCGAGGTCTTATGGATTGATTCCATTTGACGATGTTTTGGGCACCGTTACTTATCGACTCTGGCCTAAGCCAGGTCGAATCAAACAGGGATAAGTGTGTTTGCGAAGATCTGCCAAGCCAAAAGTGACTTCGCGACCAAGCTCAACACAATGTAAATGCGTTCACCATGTAAGTAGTTACTCCACTTACCTTTGGCTTTGTATTGCTTGTATTGCACCCAGGCAAATGAATTAAACAGCACGAAGATAGTTACGATAATTCCGTACACAAATGCTGGTGCGCTTGCATCTGATGGGTTACCCGGCGAAATTACGTAAATCGCAACTGCTAACCATGGCACCATGCCTGTGATGCAGCCAAAGATAAATGGAACCCAGCCACCGTTTCCAGGCTGTTCGTATTTTTCTTGTAACCAACCAAAAAGAATCATGGATGCATTTACGCCAAAGATTGCGACCAACGCTGTGATGTCAGCAATGCCAGTAATCTGCGCGATCAGCACAATCATTACTGATGAACTAATGGAGTATTCAACCCAACGGAAGTAGTTGTGCTTATCTTCTAAGCCTTTGCCATATCGGCCAAAGAATTGTGGACTTGCCACGATGAAATGAGCCAATGCAGATAGTCCAAGGAACAGTGCCACCATCAGTGCCAGCGGTGTTTCAAATACAACGACTGGGTCGGAATAGATGGATCCAGGCGGACCAGCCATGTAAGTCGCCGTAACAGGAAGACTGAAGTCTGTCGACAGGGCTAGTACTGCAGCCATCTGCAGCAAGTGCACAACGCCGGCAATTAGGTTGAATCTACGCAGGCTTGGAATCGTTAATTTGCTCATAACTCAAGCGTGCCATAGTGACGTGTCGATTCAATAGATTTACGAAGTTAAATCCGAAGAAAAACAACAAATTAAGGAACGATTACAAGCTTTCCTTGGATATCGCCTTGATGCATAAGTTCGTAGCCCTGTTTCGCATCCTCAAGTGACAACACTTGTTGAATATGTGGACGCACACCGGTTTCGCCTAGGAACTTAAGTAGTCCTTCAAATTCAGTCCGTGTACCCATAGTTGAACCAACTACTTCTAGTTGCAAGAAGAATAGGCGATTTAAATCAGCTGGGGGATTAGCACCACTCGTTGCGCCACAGATCACAATCTTGCCACCAGGTCGCAGACTGCGCATGGAATGTGACCAAGTCGCTTCGCCAACACTTTCCATTACCGCATCAACTTTTCCTGGCAAGCGTGCACCGGATTCAAAAGCTTCTGTTGCTCCAATTGATTTTGCATATTCGCGCTTAGCTTCATCACGAGAGGTAACCCAAGTTACAAAGCCAGCAGCATTCGCAAGTTGAATCAATGCAGTTGCAACGCCGCCGCCAGCTCCTTGAATCAGTACGGTGTCACCCTTTTTCAAACCCGATTTTGTAAACAGCATTCGGTAAGCGGTAAGCCAAGCAGTTGGTAGGCAAGCTGCTTCTTCATATGTAAGGAAATCAGGCTTTGGAATCACGTTGTACGCCGGAACTGTGACAAATTCCGCGTGCGTACCATCATGAACTTCACTAAGCAGTGAACGCTTTGGATCTAAAGTTTCATCGCCCTTGGAAGGATCGCCCAAAACAGCATGAACTATGACAGCGGTTCCATCGTCCAAAGTTCCAGCAGCATCAGAACCCAAAACAATTGGAAGGTTTTCTGGAGCAGTTGCTACACCGCGCAGAGTCCAAACGTCATGGTGATTGATTGCGGCGGCTTTGACGGCAACTCGAACCCAACCTTCAGGCACAACTGGATCTGGATGATCGCAAATTGAAAATCCTTCAAATGGATTTTCTTGATTTCCGCTAACAGCAACAACAGCACGCATTAGACATCTTCCTCATCATCATCAAGTCGAGCCAGCCAAGTTGCTAGTCGCTCAGTTGGTACTTCAAAGTCAGGGAAAGTATCTACAAATTCCCGCATCCGTTCAGCTAACCATTCAAAGGTAACTTCTTCTTCGCCACGACGCTTCTCTAATTCTTCAATGCCTCGGTCAGTAAAGTACATGTTTGGCCCTTCCGAGAAATTCGATTAGCTAAATGCCTGGGCAACAAGTGCTTGCTGCTCTAGTTCACTGCGATGGTGTGAGCCAACGGCAGGAGAGCTTGAAGCAGGGCGGGAGATACCAGTAATCGCGCGGTTAATTAAGGCCGGCAAGTTCATGGCCATAAAGCTCCAAGCACCTTGGTTGGCGGGTTCTTCTTGAACCCAACGAACGTTAGCCAAGTTCTTGTAACGAGCAAGTTCTGGCGGCAAAGTAATTGCTGGCAATGGGTACAGACGTTCAAGTCTGACGATTGCTACATCTTTGCGACCTTGCTTTTCGCGCTCTGCGGCTAGGTCGTAGTAGACCTTTCCGCTACAAAGCAAAACCGAAGTCACATCATCTGGATTCACAGTTGTGTCCCCAATGATTGCCTTAAAGGTTCCTTCGGTGAAGTCACTAACTTTTGAAGTTGCGTACTTCGCACGAAGTAATGACTTAGGTGTGAAAACCACAAGCGGTCGTGTCAACGAAGACTTAACCTGCCAGCGCAGTAAATGGAAGAAGCTTGCTGGGGTAGTAGGCATAGCCACAGTTATGTTGTCCTGCGCACATTGCTGCAAGAAACGTTCAACGCGGGCAGAGGAGTGATCCGGTCCCTGACCTTCATAACCATGTGGAAGTAAAAGGACAACGCTGCTCTTTTGTGCCCACTTTTGCTCGCCGGTTGTTATGTATTCATCAATGATGGTTTGCGCACCATTAGCGAAGTCACCGAATTGGGCTTCCCACATGGTTAATGCTTCTGGGCGAATCACTGAGTAGCCGTATTCAAATCCCATTGCTGCGTATTCACTTAGCAAGGAATCGTAAACATCTAATTTGGCGCCAGCTTCGTAACAAGTCTTAAGAGGTTTGTATTGCCAACCCGTTTGCTTATCAACAATCACAGCGTGACGGTGACCAAAAGTTCCGCGACGGCTATCTTGACCAGCTAATCGAATTACGGTTCCCTCGGTAAGTAGTGAACCAAGTGCAAGCGCTTCTCCCATACCCCAATCGATGGCGTCGGTCGAAACCATTTCAGCGCGCCGAGCAAGTTGTGGTGCAAGGCGAGGATGAACTGTGAAACCTTCTGGCATGTTTGTCTGACTTGCGACTACACGATCAATAACCTCTCGGCTAATTGCGGTTGGCACTTCCCAAGTTGGAGTTTGTGGCGCCAAAGTTTGCTGACCATGGGAGATAACTTCGGATGCAGATGCGTTGAAATGCTCAGCAGTCTCGGACTTAGTTGCTTGGAAAACACCTTCAAGTTCGTCTTGATAATGCTTAAGGGCTGCTTCGGCTTCTTCTAAAGTTATGTCGCCACGACCAACTAGGGCTTCAGTGTAAAGCTTTCGCACCGAACGCTTCTGGTCGATGATGTCGTACATAAGTGGCTGAGTAAGTGATGGATCATCTGCTTCGTTGTGACCGCGACGTCGGTAGCAAACTAAATCGATTACTACGTCTTTATGGAATGCCTGACGGAAGTCGTAAGCCAATTGCGCTACTCGCACCACTGCTTCTGGATCGTCACCGTTGACATGGAATACCGGAGCTTGGATAGTGCGAGCGACGTCGGTTGAGTAAACACTTGTGCGACTGTATCGAGGAGACGTTGTGAAGCCAACCTGATTGTTAATAACTAGGTGAATCGTTCCGCCAACCCGGTAGCCCTGCAATTGACTCATCTGAAGTGTTTCAGCAACTACGCCTTGCCCAGCAAACGCGGCATCACCGTGCATAAGCAACGGCAAGACCGAGTACTTATCTTTACTGCCTTCTTGAGTTTGGGCAATGATGTCTTGCTTAGCGCGGACAATTCCTTCAAGGACTGGATTAACTGCTTCAAGGTGTGAAGGGTTTGCAGCTAGATAAACCTTGACTTCTTCACCACCGGCAGCCTTGTAAGTGCTCTTAGTTCCAAGGTGATACTTAACGTCGCCTGATCCTTGTACTGACTCTTCGCCGTAGTTGCCTTCGAATTCATTGAAGATTCGGCCGTAACCCTTGCCAGCAATGTTGGCCAGAACGTTCAAGCGACCACGGTGCGGCATACCAATGCAAACTTCATCAAGCTCATCTTTAGCCGCTTCGATCAAAATCTGATCAACAAACGGAATGGCACTTTCGCCACCTTCAAGACTGAAGCGCTTCTGTCCTACGTACTTTGTCTGCAAGAAACTTTCAAAGGCTTCCGCTTCATTTAGTTTGCGCAGAATTCGAAGTTGTTCATCGCGATCGACCTTGTCTTGCTTACGTTCTAGGCGATCCTGAATCCATTTACGTTGCTCAGGATCCTGCAAATGCATGTATTCGATGCCGATTGTGCGGCAGTAAGCATCACGAAGCGTTCCCAAAATATCCCGCAACATGGCAAAAGGTCGGCCACCAAAGCCACCTGTGGCAAATTCGCGATCTAGATCCCAAAGTGTCATTCCATGATTTGCAATGTCCAGGTCAGGGTGTGATCGCTGATGGTATTCAAGTGGATCGATGTCAGCCAATAAATGTCCACGAACTCGGAAAGCATGAATCATCTCTTGCACTCGAGCTGTTTTATCTAGATCTGCGTCATGAGATGTTGCAAGATCTTGGGCCCAACGAATGGGTTCATAAGGAATCTGTAGCGCACGGAAGATTTCATCGTAGAAACCATCAGCGCCAAGCAGCAGTTGATGAACCCGACGTAAGAAATCACCTGATTGCGCACCTTGAATTACTCGGTGATCATAAGTGCTAGTGAAGGTCATGATTTTGCTAACAGCATTTCTAGCTAAAGCATCATCGGAAGCGCCTTGCCATTCAGCTGGGTAATCCATGGCACCCACGCCGATGATTACACCTTGTCCTGGCATCAATCTTGGAACAGAGTGAACTGTGCCAATAGTTCCTGGGTTGGTCAGGCTAGCGGTAGTTCCTTGGAAGTCTTCAACAGCAAGTTTTCCAGCACGTGCCTTGCGAATTACATCTTCGTATCCAGCCCAAAATGCAGCAAAGTCCATTGTGTCGGCGGACTTGATGCAAGGCACAAGTAGCTGACGTGAGCCATCTTCCTTTGCCAGGTCAATTGCAAGTCCAAGACCAACTTGTTGGTGCCGTGCAATTGCTGGCTTGCCATCAATTGTTGTGTACGAAACATTCATGTCCGGCATTTCGCGCAAAGCACGAACGATTGCAAATCCAATTATGTGAGTGAAGCTAACTTTGCCGCCACGGCCGCGTGCTAAGTGATTGTTAATGACAATGCGATTGTCGACCATAAGTTTTGCTGGTACCGCGCGAACTGACGTTGCAGTTGGAATTTCAAGACTAGCTTCCATGTTTGTTACAACGCGGGCCGAAGTTCCCTTAAGTTTTTCAATGACATCGTCAGCCAGTGAAGCTGGTGCTGGTTTTGCACTCGGTTCAGTAGGAGTAGCTGCAGGTGTAGCAGATACTGGCGCAGTAACGGTTTGCGTTACTACGGGTTGCGCTGCAGGTGCTGGCTTCGCGGTAGCGGCAGATTTGGTTGCCGTGGCATGTGGCGAGTATTCACTCGGGGAGTAGTCGGCGAAAAAATCCCACCAGGCTGGGTCTACGGATTGCTTGTCCTCAAGGAACTGTTGATACAACTCATCAACGAGCCAATCGTTTGCACCAAATGGACTACTTGTTGGTCCGGACACGGCTTGGGGGCCTTCCTTGTTGAACTCGAGGTACTGCTCTATAAATCGTATCGCCCATCTGACAAGGGCTTCAACGTGCATAAGCCCTGGGCCTAGGGCAGGGTAAGAGCATGACATCTGCACCTGGTTCGGATATGAACAATTCTGATCTTGCTGAAAAAGTAGCGGTGATTACAGGCGGTTCTCGAGGTATTGGCCTCGCAGCAGCTAAGGCACTCGGCGCATTTGGTGTGACTGTGGTCCTGGTTGGGCGAAATCCGGACAACCTGAATGCTGCAATATCAGCGCTTGTGGATCAAGGGGTAGATGCGGATAGCATCTGCGTGGACGTTTCAGATGGGGCAAAAGTCTTAGAAAAAGTCAGTCAGCATTCGCTGGCATCGCAGGCGGACATTTTGATTAACTCTGCTGGAGTCATGAGCGAAAAAATGGCAAAGACTTTGCGTACTACGAATGATGAATGGCATCGAGTTATGCGAATAAATCTTGATGGTACGTTCAATATGATTTCTGCAATTGGGCCGCAAATGGCACAACGTAAGTCAGGTCGAATTGTTAATGTGTCCGCTTGCCTTGGCAGGTTCACTGGGCCTGGTTTAGCCGGAGGTTTAGCTCCCTATCGAATTTCAAAAACTGCAGTCAATGCATTAACTAAAAATCTTGCAGCAGAACTTGGTAACGGAACTCGTGGCGTACTGGTTGATGCAATGTGTCCAAACCATACCCGCACTGACATGGGCGGACCAGATGCACCTCGTAGCCCAGAAGAAGCAGCCGACACGATCGTTTGGCTGGCCACCCGAGAACATACTTCAGAAACCCAAACTGGATTGCTCTGGGAAGACCGTCAAATCGTTCCCTGGTAAATATTTTTACTGTCCTTGCATGTGTATATGCGCTGACCGCTTTACATCATGTAAGTCGAAGTAAGAACGTTCGCGTGCTTTCCAAATCAACATTTCATTGCGAACCACTTCACCATCACGTTGGACAACGCGGTCTAAAAGTAAGTTATCGTCGGCTTCAACCCAAATAGCTTGTGAGACATTCGTGCGAAGCGCACTATGTCCTGCTCCAACTCCTTCGATAATGACAACCGGGGTCAGCGGTAATTCAGACCAACTCACGTACTTACTCTGATGCCAGTCATAAGTTAGGTGCTTGGGACTTAGACCATTCTTAATTGGCGTTAAAATCCAAGCTTCAATGCGATCAAACAATTTCTGACCTAAGGCGTCATCCCAACCTTCATAGAGCTCATCCAAATGGACAATACTCATCGGACCGTTTGCATCAGACATTGAAATCGAAAGTTCGTGAGCCAAAGTAGTTTTACCAGATCCAGCTGGACCATCTATCGTGACAATTTTGGTTTCCCCACAAAGTGCATCACTATTTGCAATGGCTGACTTGACTGTCGACAGTTCAAAAAATGTCATGAGCTAACTAACCGTGCGTTGAAGTTTTTGCCAGTTAATCCAACCGCGCAGGGCGATCGCAGCAAAGGCTACATAGAGCAACGAAGTGAACTTAAGATCTTGTGACCAGTAGAGCCCTACGAAGACAATGTTGACCACCAGCCAAGCAATCCAATTCTCACGAAACTGCAAAACCATAAGGACTTGTGCAATAACGCTAAAAACTAAACCAAAAGAATCGGGACGAGCGGCGGCGGCGCCAAGTGAAACTAGGAATGGCGTAATCAGCAACCAGATCACAGTTCCGGCACTTATCAAACTGACGCGAAGTGTCCAAGATAAATTGCGCGAGCTTGCACCTTGCGGACCCCATCCGAACCAGCCCCAAACTGCAGCAGCTATAAACACAAGCTGCAAAGAAGCACTGGCGTAAAGGTCATAGTTCAGGAAAAGCCAGCCGTAAAGCACTCCGCTCAATCCGTACCAAGGCCACATGATTCGTTTACCAGTTGTGCCTAACCAAACACCTGTGGCAGAAGCAATAACTGCTACTAACTCCAGCAGGGTTACCTGATAGCCCAAAACTGTAAATAGAACAGTTGCAACAAATTCATTGATTTCTGAAAACATAGATTGCATTCCTCCTGCAATCCGCATTACCGGACTGGTTTAACGGTCGGTGTGATGATCAAAAGATCGGACACCCTCTCAGCCCACCTTGTTGTGGACTCCCGTGTCTTGCTACCACCACTGTATGTCATCTCTGCTATTTATGTGGGGTTGAAGGCAGCACTGATAAAGTCACTCAGGCAGGTAGTTTTGCCCGCGTAGCTCAGTGGATAGAGCGTCTGCCTCCGGAGCAGAAGGTCGAAGGTTCGATTCCTTTCGCGGGCACGTGAGTGAGCAACGTCCAACTAGAGCCACATTTCTGGTTCGCCGCATCCTGGTATTTGGATTAGCGCTATTGGGCTTGATTCTGATTTTAAGATTTGTTTCAGGGGCGATCTCGTCGCAGCCAGTTGACGGAACCTCTGCACCTATTCCAGTTCCAGTGGTAACGCCAGCATTTGATTGCGCAGCAAACTCGCCACTACCGCAAAGCTTTGTCGATACTTGGACAACCGAATTTCAGCCGACAAGTTTCAATGTGACTGTTATTGATTTAGTTGAAGGTTGCACGTATTCGTTAGGCGATACCGTTACCACTTTTCCAACTGCCTCAACGGGAAAGATTATTGTTGCAACGGGCGTGCTGGAACTGGTTGCAGCTGGAACCTTGGATTACGCAACTGTTACGTCAGATATGGAACTCATGATTACCGAATCTGATAACAGCGCAGCAGATCGCTTGTTCAAAATCATTGGCAAGAATGACGCAGTGGTTTCAATAGCAAGTCGTTATGGCTTAGCAAGTACAACCACTGGTGGTGCCTGGGGAACAATCATGACGAACTCAAGTGATCAAGCACTGCTGTTGAATCAAGTGGTTGGCACTGCAGCGAGTCCGCTACCTGAAGCGCAACGGGTAATTCTTCGTGACTTAATGTCCAGAGTTAATCCGGAGCAAGCTTGGGGAGCCGGACCTAGTGGTGGCATTCCTGAACTTTGGACTGGCGCAGTAAAGAATGGCTGGTACCTGTCGGTAGAAGGGGATCGCCCGCCAGTTGGACTTTGGCGCATTAACACTCTGGGTTATGTCTGGGATCCGAACAAAACCCCACGGTGGATTTTCACTGGTTACTCAAATACTTGGACAACCCAAGAACGTGGTATTTCTGCTTGGAACTCAGTTACCAAGCAACTATCGACGTCTTTAGGAATTCGCTAAGACGCGTAAGGCTCCATCACGGGACATTGTTGTCCAGGTGCTACCAGTGGTTCAAAATGCCACCACTCATTTTCATATCGACGGCACAGTCCATATAGGTAGCCATTTTTTTCTAACCAAGCTGCAGCTTTCTTTCCTTTAGTTCCACCAACACCATAGTTAATGTCGATTGCAATTCCCCAAGGGTGATTGGATTTCTCCGGTGGCAAGACCCACTTACTAGCTTCAGCAGCAGAGCCATGTCGCTTAATTGCGCGCTGATACAACATCTCCTGTCGTTCAAGGCTGCGATAACCGCTGGTTATAGCAAGGGTGTGACCCTTTTTCTTAGCCGCCATCTTTGCGGCTTCATAGCGAGCTTTGAATTGTGGAACTAGCGCGTTGGGGTGAGTTTCGCCACGAACTATCGGTCCGGCGCCAAGAGATCTTTCTTTCTTAGTGCACGCACCTTCCGTTATAGATCTGAATTTCCCCGTGGTTTTCTTGGCGCAGTAATCGATAACGGGAGCTTCGTTGGCACTTGCCGGAACAGTGGTGAGCGCTAATGAAATAGCAACGGTCGCAATCGAAGCAACCAAACGTGGGGCCTTCATAAATATTCAGCCTACTCGGCTAGGAGAGTCGTAATTGCCAGACGATATAGTTTTACTTGTGGCTGTGGTCATGATGGCACTTGGAATTGGTGTAATCATTCCAGTATTGATCGGCCAATTGAAATAGCAACGACCGGCAACCCCAAGGGGGATTGCCGGTCGCCTAGTAATTAGTCAGCTAGATTCTTGCGAACTTTTCCAGCA
>WLGZ01000100.1 GCA_009702945.1 Actinomycetota bacterium
AAGTGCACGGTGATCAAAGCCAGCAAGATGCCAGGGATCAAAAGAATGTGGATTGAGTAAAGGCGAGGCATGATGTCCGTGCCTGGGAACTCGCCACCGAATAGGAACATAGCTACGTAAGTTCCAACAAGCGGAATCGCCTGGATGATTCCTTGTGCAATGCGAAGTCCAGTACCTGATAGCAAGTCATCTGGAAGTGAGTAACCAGAGAAGCCTTCAAGAAGCGCAAGGACCAAAAGCAAGGTTCCAATTACCCAGTTGATTTCACGTGGCTTACGGAAGGCACCTGTGAAGAAAACACGAAGCAAGTGAACGGAAACTGCGGCGGTAAAGAACAGCGCAGCCCAGTGATGGATCTGGCGCATCAATAAGCCACCACGAACATCGAAGGAAATTGCCAAAGTGGAGGAGTAAGCCTCAGACATCTTTACGCCCTTAAGTGGGACGTAAGAACCGTTGTAGATAACTTCAGTCATTGATGGGTTAAAGAACAAAGTTAAGTAGGTACCAGAAAGCAACAAGATAATGAAGCTATACAGCGCTACTTCGCCAAGCATGAATGACCAATGGTCAGGGAACACCTTGTCGACTAGACGCTTGGTGAAGCTAGCAGAGGCTAGGCGATCATCAATGTAGTAACCGACAGCACCACCTTTAGTGGTTGGCGCAGCATGTGCTGGCGCCTGAATTGATTCTTCGGTTGTGCTCATCCGCGCTCCCAGAAACTAGGTCCTACTGGTTCATTAAATCCACTTTGGGCAACTAGGTAGCCCTCTGCATCAACCGTGATCGCAAGCTGTGGCATGCGACGTGCGGCTGGTCCGAAAACCACATTGCCCGAGTCTGATAGGTCAAACGTAGACTGATGACACGGACACAGCAAATGGTGAGTGCGCTGTTGGTAAAGTGATGTTGGACACCCTAGGTGGGTGCAAATCTTGGAAAACGCTAAAACCCCTTGGTAATCCCAGGCTTCACCTTGCTGCGAGACGATGTCAGCTGGATCCATGCGAACGATAATGATCGATGCTTTACCGCGCTGGTTTAGGTTGTGCTCCTCGTGTTCAATCTCAAGCAGGTTCTCTGGAACGGCATTGATTAAACCACCCAAAGGAATATCGGAAGCCTTGATCTTTTTGTAGGTGGCATCGGTAACTAGGTGAATTCCTTCATCCCAGATGGTTTCCCGGAGGCGAGTGCCAGGTAGGGGACCAAGGTCACGAAGCAGAACGATTAGTGGAACTGGAAACAGTGCGAGGGCGCCAAGCAGCGAGCGGCGGATAATCTTGCGTTCCTTGAAGCCAGATTCAGCAGCGCCGCGCTGCAGGCTTGATTGCACAGCAGCACGTTCTTCATTAGAGGAAGTGAGAGCGTGACGCTCTTGAATTACTTCCTCATCCGGCATCAATTTCTTAGCCCAGTGAATTGCACCAAGGCCAATCAGCAAAATTGCCATGCCGAATGTGAATCCGATTGCCAAGTGATTTGCATTCAAAGTTCCAATCACTGGAATTGTGATTAGTAGATCTGCAGGCACTTGAATGTACGCAACTATGAACAGAATGATCATTAGTGACGACAAGCCAAACATGGTGGCAACTTGACGTTCAGCGCGAATGGCAGCTTTTGGATCTATGTCGGCCTTACGTGGAACGTGAGGTTCCATTGGGAAAACAGTGATACCGCTAATTAAGTCTTTGCCATCTTTGGCGCCGTATGGGTCACCCGTTGGATGTTCTAATTCATTCATTATTTTGCTTTCGCTCCGATCCATACTGCGGCAACGATAAGTACTCCAAGACCAATAGTGAAGATAAACAAACCTTCAGTTACTGGACCCAGACGCCCAAGGCTGAAGCCACCAGGGCTCTCATTCTTTTGAAGTTCTGCAACATAAGCGATGATGTGTTGCTTGTCTTCAACGCTTAGTGTGCTGTCAGCAAACACTGGCATGGATTGTGGACCAGTGACCATTGCCTCGTAAAGGTTTTTAGCATCAGCATCCATCAAGCTGGGCGCTTTACGCCCTTCGGAAAGCGCGCCACCGACAGCAGACGCACCGTGGCACTGGGCACAGTTAGTGCGAAAAAGTTCGCCACCGAGTGCTAATTCTGCGTTCGTAGTATCAAGCATCTCGGCGGTTGGAATTCCTGGGCCTGCACCCAAAGTTGCAATGTAAGCGGCTAACGCAGCGGTTTCTTCTTCGTTATAAGAAGGCATTTTTGGCATTGCCTGCACGCCAGGAGCAGCCAGTGGCATACGACCGGTGCCAACCTGGAAATCTACTGAAGCGGCGCCAACACCTAGAAGTGAAGGACCATCGGAAGCGCCTTGGGCAGCCAAACCGTGACAAGACGAGCAACCTTCAAGGAATAACTGCTTACCTTGCTCGACCTGAGTTTCGGTCTTAGCTACTACCTTTGGGGCAGTTTGAGCACTTACTGCAGCATAAGCAGCACCAGTGGTACCAAGAGCCACGGCTAGAACTGCAAAGAGTGCTGCAGGATGTCTTTTACTGAGTGCCACTGGATTCCTTCTCTATTTTCTGAAATGAAAACTTATAAACGATAGTTATTGAATTAAGTAGATAGTTGCGAACAGGGCAATCCAAACTACGTCGACGAAGTGCCAGTAGTAAGAAACCACGATTGCCGTTGTTGCTTGCTTATGTGAATAGTGCTTAGTTGCATAAGTGCGAGCTAATACGAACAGGAATGCAATGAGTCCACCGGTCACGTGTAATCCGTGGAAGCCAGTTGTTAGGTAGAAAGCTGACCCGTAGGCATTTGCAGAAAGAGTAAGTCCTTCGTGTACCAAAATTGCATATTCATAAACCTGACCGGCAACGAAGTAAAAGCCCATCAAGAAAGTAATTACAAACCACTTACGTAAACCCTTTACGTCACCGCGCTCAGCTGCAAAGACTCCAAGCTGACAGGTGACGGAAGAAAGCACCAAGATTGTGGTGTTAAAAGAGGCAAATGGCAGGTTTAGTAACTCGACTTCTTCTGCCCATAATTCTGGATTTACGGAACGAAGCGTGAAGTACATCGCAAATAAGGCTGCGAAGAACATCAACTCACTTGATAGCCAAACAATTGTGCCGATTGACACCATATTTGGGCGTTCGGCCTGGCTTGGGACTCTGACGGGGGTAGCTGTACTCACCCCTTGAGTTTACCTACTGCCTAGGGGAAAATCCCCGCAGGATGGCTAAAACTGCCTCGATGTGACCTATTGCATTTCACTGCCCCAAATGCACAATCCCAGTTACCAATTCGACTCTGCGTTCGGATACTCTTTTGGGGTGTCCAACAATGCCCCCACTCTCAAAGTGCTTGTTTATAGCGATGACTCTGCCGTGCGCGCCAGCATCAAAATCAGCCTGGGACGGCGTCCATCCGTTGATTTTGGGGATGTTGAGATCCTCGAGTGTGCAACCCAGCCAGCCGTTATTGCTGCAGTCGATTCCAGGCCGTTTGACTTACTGATTTTGGATGGGGAAGCAACGCCATCTGGTGGCATGGGACTTTGCCGCCAACTAAAGGATGAAATTTTCAATTGCCCACCAGTTTTAGTACTAGTGGGTCGGGTAGATGATCGCTGGTTAGCAACTTGGTCACGCGCCGATGCAGTCGTTGCTCATCCCATTGATCCACGAGCTGTTGTCAATGCCTGTTTAGAGTTACTCAAGTCACGAAACTCAATTTCCCAGTAGGGAAAATCTTCGATCATGACCGAAGATAGCTGGAAACAAGTTCTAGGGACATTAGTTTCTGGAAGCGACCTGTCATTTGATCAAGCCTTCTGGGCAATGAATGAAATGATGTCTGGCACCGCCACTGATTCCCAACTAGCCGGTCTAGTAATTGGCCTTCGAGTAAAAGGTGAGACTCCGCAAGAAGTTAGCGGCATGGTTAAAGCAATGCTCGCTAATGCGATTGAAGTTAACTTAGATCGAATTGCAGTCGACGTGGTTGGCACAGGTGGCGATGGCGCTCACACCGTAAACATCTCGACCATGGCTGCATTAACTGTTGCTGGGGCTGGGTTTCCAGTTCTTAAGCACGGGAACCGCGCGATCTCATCTAAAGCTGGGACCGCAGATGTGCTTGAGGCACTTGGCGTAGCGATCAACATGCCAACAAGTTTGATATCTTCATGTGTTGCTGAAGCAGGTATTGCCTTTTGCTTTGCGCCATCTCATCACCCAGCAATGAAGTACGCCGGAAATGTTCGTAAAGAACTTGGCGTGCCAACTGTTTTTAATGTGTTGGGT
>WLGZ01000101.1 GCA_009702945.1 Actinomycetota bacterium
AATTTGGGAACTTGCTCGCGCCTAAGGCAGATTGAGCCGTTTGCTTAATACCTTAAATATGTGACCGGCGTAGTGCATCCAGTTGGACCAGAAGAACCAGTGGTCTATTGGCGACGACGTCTAATGTTTGGACTTGCCGCTTTAGTTACTTTGATCGTTCTAGTTCGCAGCTTTACTGGCAGTGAAGATCCCGTTCCGGTTGTAGCGTCAGTAGCGCCAACCGCAGAAGCCGTAGTCGCTGCGCCGATCCCAACTGTTGTAGCGGCCTCACCAACTCCAGAGATTCTGCAGCCAACTGCGCAACCGACCGTGCCAGCTGTTGCAGAGGGAGAATGCTCTGATGCAGATACTTCAGTTCGGGTCGAAGTGGATAGAGAAACCACCGCAGTCGGCGAAGGTGTTCACATCAACATGGTTGTGAAGAATATTTCGGCAAAAACTTGCAAGCGCGATGTTGGCAGTGGCGCAAATGAAGTCACAGTAATCTCTGGCCCAGCATTAATTTGGTCAACTGATCATTGCAATCCAAATACCGACAAGGACTTAGTTGAACTTGCCCCGGGACAGGAGTGGAGTGTGAAAGTTGTGTGGATTGGAAAGCAAACTTCAACTGGATGCAAAGTTACTAACATGGCTGATCCAGGTGCCTATTGGGCGCACGGCAGAAACTCCAGCCTAAATAGTGATGGCGTTAAGTTCGTAGTTCAGTAGTTAACTGAAGTTAAACGTAGCGCTCAAGCAAACTCGCTTCAGCAACGCGAGACAAGTTTTCCCGAATCGCCCTAGCGCGAGTTTCACCAACACCTTCAACATCACGAAGTTCTTCAGCAGATGCTGACAACAGATGTTGCAAACTACCAAAGTGTTGAATCAAGTTTTCAAAAATCTGCTCTGGAAGTCTTGGCACCTTTGCGAGCAATCTGAATCCACGTGGATGCACAGTATTATCCAAGGACTCAGTATCACTAGGCAGTCCAATGACTTCCGCAATATTTGAAACATCCAATAGCGAAGCAGCATCTAGCGCAGCAATTCCATCCAGAATTCCCTCGGCTTTATTGGCTTTTCGGCCACCAGTTGGCATGTAGTCACGAATAATAAAGCCAAGATCAGCCGCAGTACCAGAAACTAATTCTTCAAGTTGTAGCGAAAGTAAACGACCGTCAGTACCAAGTTCAACAACATAAGCAGAAATTTCACTTGAAATCCGTCGCACCATTTCGTGGCGCTGTACCACGGTGGCAACATCTCGAGCCGTGACTAAATCTTCAATTTCCATTGTGGAAAGCGAACCGGCAACTTCATCTAGTCGAGCTCGGTAACGCTCTAAAGTTGCCAGCGCTTGATTTGCTTTGGAAAGAATAGTTGCGGAATCTTCTAGTACGTAACGTCGACCATCAAGGTAAAGCGCAATGATTCGCATCGACTTACTGACGCTAATCACTGGCAAGTTTGATTGCCGCGAAACACGATCGGCAGTGCGATGGCGAGTGCCTTGTTCGTTTGTAGGAATAGAAGGATCAGGTAGCAATTGGACTGCAGCAGAAATGATTTTGGTTGCATCGCGATCGCAAACAACAGCGCCGTCCATTTTTGCAAGTTCACGAAGTCGAGTTGCAGTGAAGTCAATGTTTACATCGAACCCACCGCTACTAATTGTGTTGATGATTCGGTCTTGACCTAACACGATTAGGGCACCGGTGTTGCCTCGCAGGATTCTTTCTAAGCCGTCACGCAACTCCGTGCCGGGGGCAACTTGTGCCAAAACAGATCTCAATAATTCAGCAGAGTTAACTTGCTCTTTGGTTGCCACGAAGGTTCTTTCTCACTGGAGTTGTGTTGAGTCTACGACTGAACTCAAGAAATTTACAGGATTGGCAAAGAATTTAGATTGCGTTTACCGCATCGGTTAGCGAGCCGACCTCGATCAATCGAAGTCCTTTGACCCCTGATGGCAGTCGGGTGCTTTTTGGCACCAGCGCAGTTTTGAATCCGATCCGAGCAGCTTCGCTCAAACGCTGATTCATGCCCGGGACTGGGCGTACGTCACCGCTTAGAGCAACTTCACCAATTGCAACAAGGTCAATTGGCAAAGCCGAATCTCGGGCCGCCGAAGTAATGGCTAAGCACATGGCCAAGTCCGCACCTGGATCTGAGATCTTGGCGCCTGCGACAGTCGCTAGATAGACGTCCTTGTCCCAGAGCTTTAGTCGAGCTGCCCGCTCAGTCACCGCAATCAACATGGCTGCCCGAGCGTTATCAAATCCCGTGGTCCGTCGCATTGGGTTATTTCCCGGGCTGGTTGTGGTTAGAGCTTGAACCTCAACTAGCAAGGCACGGCGACCTTCGAGAGTGATGGCGATGCAAGTTCCAGGGATGGCTTGATCGCGTTGTGACCTAAACAGGGCAGACGGATCAGTAACTTGTCGCAGACCATCGTCGGCTTGTTCGAAACAGGCAACCTCATCTGCAGGCCCGTATCGATTCTTATTTGCGCGCAGTAATCGAAGTGGAGTCCCACGGTCTCCTTCGAAAGTTAGAACGGTATCGACCAAGTGCTCGAGTGAGCGAGGTCCGGCAACTGAGTTATCGCGCGTGGACTGACCAATTAGTAATAGCGGCATCCGGCGACCTTTAGCGGCCCGAGTTAAAACCTGAGTAACTTCATGCACTTGGGCGACACCGCCAGCGCGGCCATCTAGTTCTGCTGATGCAATCGTTTGCACACTGTCAACGATTAGTAAGTCTGGATCTACTTCTTCAACGTGTCCAAGCAGAACTGCTAAGTCAGTTTCATCAGCGATAAGTAATGTGTCGGCATTAACTCCAATGCGCCGGGCCCGGATTCCGATTTGTTCCGCGGACTCTTCACCAGAGATGTACAAAACTTTTCGTGGTTTGCCAGATGCGCGGGCAAACTTATCTGCGGCTTCAAGTAACAGAGTTGATTTTCCAACACCAGGCTCGCCAGCTAGCAAGACGCATTGGCCAGCAACTAATCCACCACCAAGTACGCGATCAAATTCTTCGATCCCAGTTGAGGTTCGCTCAACTTCGCCAAGTGGAATTTCTTTTACCGGCCGAGCCGGCTTTCCGGGTGCCACACCTGCAGTTGAAGTTCGCAATCCAGCGCTACTTGCCGCAACTGAAGATTCGGTAACTGAACTCCACGCTTGGCATTCAGGGCATCGACCAACCCATTTGTGGCCAGTCCACCCACACTCAGTGCACTTATATAATGCGCGAACTGCTTTAGCCATGTCCTTAGGTTACGCGCCCACACCGACAGTCGTACCTTTTGGTGGGGTATTGGTGAACTTAATCGCCTGTGAATAGGAACTTAGGATTTAGGCGTTGCTGGGTGAATAGCTAGGTACTTGATGGCGCGAGTGTTATCTGAAGCGCGCGCAGCAGCAATCATTTCTTCGCGTGCCGCACAATGCTCTGCCAATATCTTGTAAGCCTTCTTACCCATCAGCGCTGTTAGCTCTGGTTCGTAGGACTGATAAACCGCGCGAGCTCCAACATGAGCTTCAGTCGCAGTAGTGCAGTACCAATCCAAATCTTCGCCGCCAGGACCCCAACCACGGCGGTTGTACTCTTCAATTCCAATGACGATGATGTCTACATCGTCTGGACGCTTAACTTCTTCAAACGTCCGGCGAATTGGAAGTTCCCAACAAACTTGTGGCTTTGTCACTAGCGGATTTACACCCATTTGACCGGCAAGGATGTGAAGCGAGCAGCCGTCGCCACCCTCAAAATCATTGCGATTGTGGAAGATGCAAGCTCCGTTGAAGGCGCGAGTTTTCTTTGCGCCGTCATCGTCTTTTTCGAACATTCCGTTCTCGTGACCCTCGGAATAGTTCTGCCAAATGTCAGGAGTCAGCATCGCAGCATGCTTCTTGGTGTTTTTGAAATCTTCTTTGTCGGCGATATGGGCACCCAGGTTGCAACAACCAACGTCAGGATTTTCTTTATCGATTCCTTTGCAACCATTTCCCCAGATGCAAGTCCAGCGACTTGTTAACCAGGTCAGATCGCAACGATACAAATTAGTGTCATCCTCGGGATCAACGAACTCGACCCACGCGCGAGGGAAATCTTGATTCTTTTCAACCACGGATAAATCCTATTGCGTATGTGAGTGCTTACCTACCCAGCACCTAGTCCGCTAGTACTGTTTCAGGTATGCGAATGGGAGTGTTAGACGTTGGTTCAAACACTGTTCACCTTTTAATCGTCGATGCTCACTCGGGG
>WLGZ01000102.1 GCA_009702945.1 Actinomycetota bacterium
CTATTGCTTATGCCCCTCTAGTTTCGCGGAAAAACCAATAAAATCGGGGTTATTGCGGGGTGTGTCGCATAACTACCAAGGCAGGCAGGACAATAGCCAGATGACCTCGCAGCCGAAGCACTCATCCTTCGACGCCTTGATTGCCGAACCAAACCTTGCCCTTGCCATGCAGATCGCAAGTGGAACTGGAAAGTTGCTTTTAGATCGACCTGATGACCTGGGAGTCACCACAAAATCCACCGCAACTGACGTGGTAACTCTGATGGATCAGGCGGCTGAGGCGTTCATAGTCTCCGAGCTGGGCAAACACCGCCCAAATGATGCGATCTTGGGTGAAGAAGGCGCAAACCAGGTTGGAACATCAGGTTTGCAATGGGTGATTGATCCAATCGATGGCACCGTCAACTACTTGCACAAGGTTCCGCACTGGTGCGTTTCGATTGGTTTGATGGAAGAAAGCTCGGGTCTGGCTTTGGCAGGTGTGGTTTATGTGCCGGTTTTGGATCAGATGTATATCTCTAGTCGAGGTTTAGGTGCCTGGGTAGTTGAGGCTGGTGTTCCGCGAGAACTTAAAGTTTCTGGCTGCACCGAACTAAGTCAGGCTTTGATGGGCACTGGTTTTGGATATTCCAGTTCTCGCCGGGCAAGTCAGGCTCGAGTTTTGCAAGAAGTATTGCCAAAGGTTGCCGACATTCGTCGACTTGGATCGTGTGCGGTTGATTTATGCCTGGTAGCCGATGGAGTTTTGGACGGATACTACGAGCGCGGGGTTAATGCTTGGGATCATGCAGCTGGTGAATTGATTGCTCGGGAAGCTGGGGCAGTTTCAAGTGGGCTATTTGGCAATCCAATCGGAAACGACATGATCGTGGTCGCAAATCCTGCGATACATGGCGACTTAGTTGCAATACTTGAAGCCAATCAAGCAGATCAGGATTAACGTGGCGATTTATTCATTCGGGGACAAAGTTCCAAACATTCATCCCAGCGCCTTTGTTCATCCGGAAGCAGTCATCATTGGCGATGTTTCGATCGGCGAGATGTCTTTCATTGGACCTTGCGCGGTTTTACGTGGCGATTCAAGTCGAATTGAAGTTGGCGCCCGGACATCTATTCAAGACGGCAGCGTGATTCACTGCACGGCCGAGCTGCCAACAATTGTTGGCGATGAATGCACAGTTGGACATAACGCCCACTTAGAAGGTTGCACAGTTCAGAGCGGAGCACTTGTTGGCTCAGGCTCGTTGGTTTTACATAAGGCAGTTGTTGAATCTGGCGCATTAGTTGCCGCTGGGGCAGTAGTTCTAGGTGGGACTTTGGTGCCAAGTGGCGCATTGGCTGTTGGGGTTCCGGCCAAGATCAAAGAAGGCGCAGCTGACCCAGAAACTATCGCGTACAGCATAAAAACTTATACCGAAAATGCACGTAGATATCCCGTAGAAATGAAGAGAATCAATTAACCTAGGGGCGGTGCTTGCCGAGAGCACCCAATGAAGTAAATTCCGACTCGTTGGAATAACCGAAACCGCTAGGAGATTTAGCTCGTAATGGCAACAGACTACGACGCCCCGAGAAAGACGGACGAAGAGGAAAACGAGGAAAGTCTCGAAAACCTTAAAGCCCAGCATGCCTCGAAGGTCAGTTCAAGCGTTGATGCCGACGAAGCTGATCTAAATGAGTCGCTAGAACTGCCAGGCGCAGATCTTTCTGATGAATCCATCACGGTTATGGTCATCCCGAAGCAAGCTGATGAATTCACTTGCTCACGCTGCTTCTTAGTTCACCACCGCAGCACTTTGGCTAAGGAAGTTAAAGGCCAGCCAATTTGTAACGACTGTGCTTAAACAGTCTCAATTAATTTCGACTGCGCTTAAGCAGTCTTAAATATCTTTTGCGTTGGTCAACGCAGCAATTAAGGCATCTGGTTTACGGGTAGAAACTTGCCAATAAGGATGCGGATCCTGCGGATCTGTCACTTCAACAATGACTGTGTTCTTGATTCCGCCACGTAATTGGAAATGTGCATTTGAATTTGCATCAGTTGATCGGGCGCGACGCGATTGCTGGTCATCAAGTTTCTGAATCTTGCCAACATATTGAAGTGGCAGGCGAGCTCGGCCAACTCGAAAGTTCAATTCATCAATTTGAATTAGCGGGGTATTAACCGCAATTCCAATGGCTGCAGCCAGCGTGGTTGTTATCGCAACAATTAGGCCAAGATCATTGCCATAAGCACGACCGTATGCGATTCCTAAAGACACAGTCATGATGAATGCGAAAGTCCACTGCCCAATTGAAGGCCAAAGCCGTTCTTGGAACACCGGATTCTTTCCGTCGACACCTTCGGTAGTCATTTAACAACTCACTTTTCGGATTACGGGTCTCTGCATCAAGAGTGACTTATTAGAAACGATACTCTAAAGAACATGGAACGAATTGGTCGCGAAATTCACCCGCTGAGTATCCCTAGCGAGGCCGTGGCACCAGAGCGTCATTCAGATGCGCCGAAACCAGGCGAAGTTATAGCCAGTCATTACAACAACTGCTTCGGCTGCGGTATCGATCATCCAACAGGTCTACACATGAGAATTGAAGCGGGCGAAGGCATGACAACTCAAGCTGTTTTCGAAGTGACGCAACATCATCAAGGAGCGCCGGGTATTGCGCATGGTGGGATTTTGTCGCTGGCTTTTGATGAATCGCTAGGTGCAACTAACTGGTTAGTGCGAGCACCAGCCGTGACAGCGCACTTAGAAGTTTCCTATCGATTACCGGTTCCAGTTGGCACTCTGGTTTACATCCAGGCAACTATGCAGGCAATCAGCGGTCGAAAAATCTGGTCAACCGCAGAAGGCCGATTAAATTCTCCAGATGGCCCATTGGCTGTTGAAGCTGGTTCGCTTTACATGCAAGTTCCAATTGAACATTTCACCAAGCATGGTCGCCAAGAAGATTTGGCTAAAGCTGCAAGCGATGAAAATGCACTGAACTATGTCAAGAAGTTAGACATCGCGCCATGAGCAAAATCAACATCGAATTTAAGTTGCTGCATGAATTAGCGCAGGCACCAAAGTATGCACACGATGGTGATGCTGGTGCAGATTTAGTGTGCATTGAAGATGTCACATTAAAGCCAGGAGAGCGTTCGCTAGTAGCAACCGGAGTAGCAATTGCTTTGCCGCCTGGCTATGTCGGGCTAGTTCACCCACGTTCAGGCTTAGCAACTAAGCACGGAATTGGAATCGTAAACACTCCCGGCACAATCGACTCAGGTTATCGAGGTGAACTAAAGATTTGCTTAATTAATTTAGATCCAAGCGAAACTGTTTCACTTCCAGCTGGTAGTCGGATTGCACAGTTAGTTATTCAAGAAGTTACAACTGCTCAGTTCATTGAAGTGCAAAATCTTGATGACACTGATCGCAGTGACAGAGGCTTTGGCTCAACAGGTATTTCCTCATGACGCAAGGTCCACTTGAGTTCAGTTCTGATTTAGACACAAGTTCCATGCTTGATCTTGGCGCAGTGTTTTTGCCAAACATTCCAGGACTTGAAGTTCATTTGGATTTAGATCCACGCTCTGGCAAAGGTAAATCGGTTTCACTGCATCTGAATATGACGATTGCAGAGGTGCAGATTTTTGCTGCAGCCGTAAATGATGATCTATGGGCAACTATGCGCGATGCAATCTCATCAGGCCTACGCGATCAAAAAGTTGATTGCACGGTGGAGATGGGACGCTTCGGCACCGAAATTCATGCTGTAATGCCAACAGTTGACCTCGATGGAAATGCCCACGTGCAACCAGTTCGATTTGTCGGCGTGCGTGGCTCGCGTTGGTTAGTACGCGCAGTGATCAGTGGCGATGGGGCATTACTGAGTGGACAGGCAAACCCTGATGCTGGACCAGACATCGACGAAGTTATTTCTCAACTTGTGATCAATCGTGGTGACGAACCGATCCCACCTGGCGAACGTCTTGCATTGCGAAGTCCGAGTGCGCCTACCGGTGACTCGTCGCAGGGGAGTCAATCTGATTCCAACGATGCGAAGTTTGGCAACTTTCATATCCAGCTCTAAGTGCGGATGAGTATTTTCCGAAGTTAACTGGTTACAGTTATAACGTGAGTAACGCTAATCCAGATCCAATCAAGGACTCAGATCCAGCTAA
>WLGZ01000103.1 GCA_009702945.1 Actinomycetota bacterium
CGATTACGTCATCAATAGTTACTGCGCCAATCAAATGACCATTTGCATCAACAACTGGTAGCGCGACCAAGTTGTAAGTTGCAAAGTATCTAGCAACTTGGCCAAGTGGTGCACCAGGTCCAATTGGATCTAGTGAAGTGTCCAGAACGCCTGATACCAAACTTGAAGGCGGTTCGCGAAGCAATCTTTGAACATGGGCAACACCTAGATATTTCCCAGTCGGTGTTTCAAGTGGTTGCCGAGTCACATAAACCTGACATGCAAGTGCCGGGGAAAGTTGTTCCTCGCGCACTCGAGCTAAAGCTTCTGCAACTGTGGCATCAGTTGATAGCACGATTGGCTCAGTCGTCATCATGCCGCCCGCGCTGAAGTCATCGTAAGTCAAAAGCCTTCTAAGGTCTTCGGCCTCATCAGGTTCCATTGCTTCGAGATATTCTTCAGCTTGCTCTGGCGGTAATTCCGAAAGCAAATCCGCAGCGTCATCTGGATCCATTTCTTCCAAGACATCGGTTGCGCGTTCCAAACCAAGTTCAGACATAATCTCAACGCGATCATCTTCTGGAAGTTCTTCGAAAACGTCTGCAAGCTTTTCAACGTCAAGACCTTGAATAAGTTCCAGGCGACGCTTTTGTGGCAGCTCTTGCAACAAGTTAGCTAAGTCGGCTGGACGCATCGTTTCAATGGATGCCAAAAGGTAATCAACTGGTTGTTGTTCACTTTCCGAAAACAATCCAGTAACTGCGCTCCACTCGACTGCAACCGTTTCGCCACGACGACCAAAACCTGATCCAGCTTTACGAATGAAAAGTCGACTGATTGACCATTCCTGAGTTCGCTCTTGGGTCATGCCGATATCTTGAACTGTAACGAGTTCACTGGATTCAATTAGAGTTACTCGACGATCTAGTAATTCTGCGATAACCAGAGTTTCTTCGGCGCGACCTTCAAACCTGCGCAGGTTAACTACGCCACTTGTGACAACTGATCCTGGCTCAATCGAAGTGATACGCGCCATTGGTACAAATATTCTGCGGCGCGGGGCAACTTCCACGACAAATCCCAAAACTGAGGGTGCCTTGCCGGTTAAGCGCGAGGTAACTACGACATCACGAATCTTGCCTACTTGATCTCCCACGGAGTCAAATACGGCAGTCCCAGCCAGCCTGGCTAGGTAGATGCGGGTTTGTGTTGTGCTCACGTGTCGAGATTACCCGTTAAGGCCTATATCTAAAGAATCCATAGTTTGACCAAATACCTGATTTCCTTTTGAATTCAGGGGATATTCATCTAGGGTCAATCTTCGAGACCAGATTTATTACTCGATACTCGCTACCGGAACAGGGAATGGAATTTCAATGAACCAGACAAATCGTTTTACTGGAAAAACTGCAATTGTTACGGGCGGCGCCGGTGGCATCGGAACTGCTATTTGTCAGCGCTTAGCTGGCGAGGGTGCATTCGTTGTTGTGACTGACACGAACGCAGAAAATGCGCATAAAGTCGCAGCAGACATTGTGGCAAGCGGTGGATCTGCAATTGCAATTCCAGCAGATATTTCGAGTGAATCAGCCTGCACAGATTTAATTGCACAAGCATTTGAACTTCGTGGCCAAATCGACATCCTGGTTAATAACGCAGGCATCATGCGTCGTGGCAATATTTTGGACATTAGCGTGGACGACTGGAATGACTTGTTCGCAGTTAATATCAACGCAATGTTTCACTTGTGCCGCGCTGCACTTCCGCACATGATTGCTGGCGGCGGTGGCGCAATAGTTAATACTGCATCGCAATGGGGTCTACATCCAGCTCCAAATTGCATCGGCTACAACGTAACCAAAGCAGCAGTTGCATCCTTCTCACAAAACTTGGCACGTGACTACGCACCGCATAACGTGCGAGTAAATGCAGTTTGCCCAGGTGAAATTCATACGCCAATGCTTGAAGCTGGCGCAAAGCGATCCGGACGAACCATTGCTGATCTTGATGCACTAGTTCCATTTGGTCGAGTTGGTCGCCCTGATGAAGTTGCGGCTCTAGTTGCATTCTTGGCTTCGGAAGAGGCTGCATTTATGTGTGGCTCACTTGTGGAGATCACTGGCGCGCAACCTGTTGCTTAATTCTGCTTTTAAGTCTTGAAGTAGAATTTAGAAATGCGCGGTCAACCAGGAACATTTCTATACTTTCTGTCGCGCCGACTTACAAAAATTCAAGTTCACGGAGAAGCGAACTTAAGTGCACTGAATTCACCTGGTCCAGCAATGATTGTGGTAAACCATACGACTGTGGTGGACGTAGTTGTTGTCGTTGGCACCTTGCACAAACTTGGATATACCGTTGACGGTCCATGCAAAGGAAGTTGCAAGCATCACCGACACTTGCGACCGGTTGGAACATCGGACATGTGGAACTTCCCACTTGCCAAGCAAATCGTTAGTGGCAGCGGAATCATTCCGACGGACCAACATGATGGTAAAAGTGCATATCGTGCAGCTCGAACTGCACTGAAAAACAATGAATGCGTATTGATGTATCCCGAAGGTGATGTGCAAATCAATGCGGAAGCGTCACCAAGACCTTGGCGACCAGGTGCAACTGCGATGGCAAAATCTGTGGAAATGCCAATCCTGCCGATTGCGCATCACGACACTAGAAAACTTGGCACCGGATCAGTTGAAAGAAGTATTCTGCAAGCGCTTTCCAGAGTCTTCCGCAGACCAACAATTCATTTACTATTTGGAACCCCAGTTATGGCTAGTGAAATTGCAGGCCTAAGTATGCAAGCTACAAACGATTACTTGGAAGCCAAGTTAAGTGAAACTTGGCAGCAAGTTAAAGCCTTTAACTAAGCGTCTTTTTGAGTTCCGCGAGTACGGCTGCGTTGCCGTGGGGTGCGTTCTTTTGCGGGAGCTTTTTCGGCTGTTGCCTTTGTCGAAGAATCACCTGAACTTGTCGAACGAGGCTTTGACGCTGAATTTCGGCTGCTGCTATTTGATTTAGCGCCGGATCCGGATTTACCAGTCTGTGGTTTTCCAGATCCAGAACGTCGGCCCTTGTTTGCGCCAGTCTCACCAAGGTCTTCAAGTTTTTCACCGGCTAGACCCTCACGAGTACGCGCTGAACCAGGTAGTTCGCCGGTGGTTCCTTTTGGAATACCAAGGCCTTCATACACATGGTCGCTTGATGAGTAAGTCTCAACTGGTTCATTGAAGTCCATACCAAGCATGCGGTTAATCATTTGCCAACGGTTAATGTCCTGCCAGTCAACAAGTGTGATTGCAACACCTGATGCACCAGCACGACCAGTGCGGCCAACGCGGTGCAAGTAAGTCTTTTCATCGTCAGGGCATTCGTAATTGATTACGTGAGTTACATCAGCAACATCAATACCGCGTGCTGCAACGTCAGTTGCAACCAACACATCGACTTTTCCAGATCGGAAGGCACGCAACGCTTGTTCGCGAGCACCTTGACCGAGATCGCCGTGCACTGCAGCTGAAGCAAATCCACGATTGGCAAGATCCTCTGCAAGATTTCCCGCAACGCGCTTAGTGCGGCAGAAAATCATGGTTAGTCCGCGACCTTCTGCTTGCAAAACGCGAGCAACAAGTTCTGGCTTATCCATTTGATGACAGCGCCATACGTGCTGTTCGATTGCATCAACGGTTGAAGAATCACTTGTTGGATCAGATGCCCGAATGTGAGTTGGCTGTGTCATGTAACGACGAGCGAGCGCAACAATTTGTCCTGGCATAGTTGCCGAGAACAACATGGTCTGTCGGCTAGCTGGAGTTTTACTAACCAGAGTTTCAACATCAGGCAAGAAACCCATGTCTAACATTTCGTCAGCTTCATCGAGCACTAAAACTTTGATTGCGCTTAAGTCCAAGTGACCTTGTTTAATCATGTCGATTAAGCGGCCTGGTGTGCCTGCGATAACTTCAACACCATTTTTAAGCGCTTCAACTTGTGGCTCGTATGCCTTGCCGCCGTAAAGACTTAGAACGCGAGCGCCCATGTTCCGTCCGGCAGTTTCTAAATCGTCAGCAACTTGGATAGCTAATTCACGAGTTGGAACAATGACAAGGCCTTGTGGCTTTCCAGCGTTCTTGAATTCTGCCCATTCGGGATTGGTTGGGCTGATGACCTGAGTTAA
>WLGZ01000104.1 GCA_009702945.1 Actinomycetota bacterium
GATTTGCTTGGGAGCCAGCAGGCGAGAACCTTTACAACATCCGTAGTCGCAAGACTGGCGATGTTAAGTTCACCGCAACTCGCGTTGACTTAGTGTTCGGTTCAAACTCAGTACTTCGAGCTTACGCCGAGGTTTACGCTCAAGACGACAACCAAAAGAAGTTCGTTAACGACTTCGTTGCTGCCTGGGTAAAGGTTATGAACGCTGACATGTTCTAAGAAGTAACTAAAAAACGGCGTCCAGAAATGGGCGCCGTTTTTTGTTTGGTAAACCTGCCCGAAATGCAGGCAGAGTTAGCGGATACTTAACTCATGACCAAATACACCGCAGGCCGTGGGCTTGGAATCATGTTGCTAGTTGCAGGCTTTGCGCACTTTGCTGCCCCAGCTGGTTTCGACAAGATCATTCCGCCAGTACTTCCATTTGAACCACGGTTCTGGACTTACTTAAGTGGCGCAGCTGAGTTAACAATTGGGGCAATGATGTTTGCGCCGATGTCCAAGACTTTGTTTGGCAAACCAATTAGGCAATTGGGTGTTTGGGCTGCCTTTGCGTTATTCGTTTTAGTCTTCCCAGCGAACATTTACATGGCAATTGACTGGATGGATCATGAAATGCCAGATCCACTAATTGCCTTAGCGCGATTGCCATTGCAGTTTGGATTGTTCTACTGGTGCTGGGCCTTGAATAAGGACATGAACCGGGAACTTGCTAAAGCAATTTAGCTTTCAAGGATTACAAAGATCTTTCGAGTACCTGGGTCTTGAGTCCAATTCACTGGGGTGCCACGTTTAATTCCAAAGACGTCGCCTGTTGTGAATACTTCAGGTGATTTGCCAGGCTCAGTCAATGTGATTTTGCCGGCGAGCACAACGCAAACTTCATCCATTGGATATTCATCAAAGTCTTGGGAATGAGGATCAGCAGACCAAATACCAGCGAAGAACTTTTCGTTCACGCCGAAGAACGGCGTAACGCAGTATTCGCCCGGGGAGTCTGGATCTGCGGGTAACTCTGCATTGGTGTCGATGCGAACGATGTTGCTCATGATTTGCCTTCCCAGGTTTCTAACAATGTTATCGACCAGGTGAAATTCAATAGGCTAGGGCTGTGCCAAATCTGAATCAATTCATTGCACTCGGGGATTCCTTAACCGAAGGCCTTTCAGACAAGTACCCAGATGGCAGTTACCGCGGTTGGGCCGATCGGGTCGCTGACGAGATGTCAAAGCAAGATTCAAACTTTCGTTATGCAAACCTGGCCGTACGAGGCAAGCTTCTCGAGCAAGTCATTGCGGATCAATTACAAGTCGCCTTGCCTTGGATGCACGGACCGCAAACGCTAGTCACATTTCACGCCGGCGCAAATAATGTTTTGCGTCCAAAGTTTGAACCAAATCAAGTCTTCGAGACCTATGCAAACGCGGTTTCCCAAATTGCAGCTACCGGATCAAAGATATTGCTATTTACGGTCAGGGAAGTGAGTAACCCACAAACCAAAACTCAGCACTATTGGAATCAAAGGTTTGGACCGTTTAACGAGAACGTAAAGCGCGTTGCAGCAGAATTCGGTGCAACAGTGATGGATGCAAACTCTCGCGAAGTGTTTGGTGATCCGCGCATGCTGGCATCGGATCGCCTACACCTATCTACTGAAGGACACCGCAGAGTTGCAGCAGCTGTGTTGCGAGCTATCGACCTGCCGCACGATTTGGACTGGCAAGATCCAATGTCGCCATACAAACCGGCGCCGGCGCCGATTCGCGTAATTGGCTCAGCAGCTTGGGGGATTGCATTCCTAGTCCCATGGGCAATTCGAAGGATTACCAGAAAGTCATCGGGAGATGGACGAGTGGCTAAGCACAGCGAACTCGTACCATGGTCACAGAGAATATAGGAGTCGTGGTGGCAAAACTTGGACTAGTGGATAGCAAGTTAAACACCTTGCCCGAACCACAGCGCACTTTGATGCTCAAGATGGCAGCGACTATTCGTGAACTAATTCCTGGTGCAACTGAATGCATTAGCTATAACCTCCCGGCATTCGAAGTTGAAGGTGGAGTTATTTGTGGAATCGAAGGTTACAAGAAGCACAATTCATACTTCCCATTCAGCGGAAGTGTGTTGACTCAGCTTTCAAGTGAATTAGCCAACTACGAAATGACTCAGGGTTCATTGCATTTTCCGTTAGACAAGCCGCTACCTAAAGGTTTGCTCAAGATGTTGATTCGAGTTCGTTTAGATCAGATTGAAGAAAAGTCCCGAAAGGGAACTGGCCCAGTTCTTAGTTACTACGACAATGCCGTTTTGCAATCAAAGGGCAAGATCCGAAAAGGTGAATTGCACGGACCATGGCAATGGTGGCGCAAGGATGGCACTTTAATGCGAAGTGGTGAGTTCAAATCTGGTGTTCAGACTGGAACTTGGTGGACTTACGATGCAAAAGGTAAGCCTTACAAGAAAACAGAGTTTTAGAAGGCGTAAGTAGAGAGAAGCAGATTAGTTTCCGATGAGCTGATTTCTTTCATTTCCCGAATTTCATTAATTGCTTTATCAAACTCTTCTAACGAGTCGGCTTGAATGTCTGCGATCAGATCCCATTTGCCATTTGTAGAGTGCACGGCAGTCACGTTGGGCGAGCTGCTTAGGCGAGTCACAACTGACTTTGCAGTATTGCCTTCGGTGGCAATCGACATGATGGCGCGCACCACGTTAGAGGAAGAGCCAGGATTTACCTTCACTGTGTAGCCAACGATGGTTCCGTCATTTTCCAAGCGAGTGATTCGGTGCTGCACAGTTGCCCGAGCAACCTTGAGGTCACTGGCTATGGAACTAATCGAGGTGCGAGCATCTTTGCGGAGCTGGGCCAAAATGGCGCGATCTAGATCATCCATGGTTATCCTTACAATTTGATAGATCTAGAATAGCAAATTGCTAAACAAGAGTGCTAATTAGTGCAATTTGTTGGCACTATGTGACAGTGAAAACCAGTAGTTTCTAAGTCTTACAAGTAGTTTCCCCACCCGAACAGGATTCCCAATGACTCGTTTTGTTGATGTGCCATCTATGGCCAAGTTGATTCAGGCTATTGAGGTCGATGTATTCATCGCCGAGTTAACAGATGTCATCGAAGCTAACTTCGTGCGCTGGGAAGAGTTCGATAAGGCTGCTCGCTTTGGCGCACACAATGATGAAGGCGTTATCGAATTGATGCCGACAGCAAATGCCGAGCGTTATGGCTTTAAGTATGTAAACGGTCACCCAGAAAACATCAAGCATGACCTATTCAGTGTCATGGGCTTTGGCGTTCTATCTGACATGAATACTGGCTACCCAATGTTGCTAAGTGAACTAACCCTGGCAACTGCGATGCGTACCGCTGCAACTTCAGTAATGGCTGCTCGCGCATTAGCTCGCAAAGATTCTCGCGTAATGGCGATGATTGGAAACGGCGCACAAGCGGAATTCCAAGCAATTGGTTTTCATAAGGTCATTGGCATCACCGAAATTCGCGCATTTGATATTGATCCAGAAGCAACTGAAAAGTTAGCGCGAAACTTGGCTGAATTTGAAGGCTTAAAGGTTGTGCACTGCAACTCTGTTGCCGAGGCCGTCAAGGGTGCTGACATCGTTACAACGATTACCGCCGATAAGGCAATGGCCACAATCATTACTGCGGACATGGTTGAACCAGGCATGCACTTCAACGGTGTTGGTGGCGACTGCCCTGGAAAAACCGAGCTTGCCGCTGGTGTCCTAACTCAAGGCAAAGTGTTCGTGGAATTTGAACCACAGACTCGCATCGAAGGTGACATCCAGCAGATGCCAGCTGACTTCCCGGTTAATCACTTATGGAAAGTATTGGCAGGAAAAGAAGTGGGTCGTGATAACGACGAGCAAGTAACCATCTTTGACTCAGTTGGCTTTGCGATCGAAGACTTCTCAACACTTGAGTACATCTATAAGCAGAGTGTTCAGCGCGGAATTGGCGTAGACATCGAATTGGTGCCAACTCCAATTGGCCCTACGGACTTATTCACCCACCCCCGCCGTGGCCAGCTTCGCTCAGTAAAACGTCGCGCAGTTTAAGGCTTCCAGAGCCAGGTTCCACGATGTGGGGGTCTGGCTAAGGCGCGTGGAAATCCCAAATGGCTA
>WLGZ01000105.1 GCA_009702945.1 Actinomycetota bacterium
CACAACGTCAGTAAATTCTTTGCCATTGATTGCAACTGGAATTCCTTGGTTGTAAGTAATCGTGACATCTTCGGAAGCAATCTTTACTGACTCGTCCCAGAAACGAACCCCCATGATTGGTTCAACAATTTCCAATGACGCATCAAGGTTTTCTAAAGTCTTAGCTTCATGGGTAGCACCAAGAATATTTGCATCTGTTGAATAAGCCTTTTCAGTGCTGTCGCGATATGGCAAGTTGTTCGCAACCAACCATTCAGACATTTCTTTTCGGCCACCAAGTTCACTAACAAAGTCCGCATCTAGCCAAGGCTTGTAAACCCGCAGATTTGGATTTGCCAGAAGTCCATAGCGATAGAACCGCTCGATGTCATTACCTTTGTAAGTTGATCCATCGCCCCAGATATAAACATTGTCTTTGAGCATCGCGCGAACTAAAAACGTTCCGGTTACTGCGCGACCAAGTGGTGTGGTGTTGAAGTATTGCTTTCCGCCAGAGCGAATATGAAAGGCGCCACATGCAATCGCGGCTAATCCTTCGTTAACTAAAGCTTCTTTGCAATCAACAAGGCGAGAGATTTCTGCGCCATATTCACCGGCGCGCGCTGGTACCGAGTCAATGTCGGGCTCGTCATACTGGCCCAAGTCAGCGGTATAGGTGCATGGAATTGCGCCCTTGCTTCGCATCCAAGCCACAGCCACAGAAGTATCTAGGCCACCAGAGAAGGCAATTCCGACTTTTTCGCCAATTGGCAGTGAGGCAAGGACTTTAGACATGTGGAAAGTCTATTGGAGTTACGGGTCCTAAATTCCCTTAGCAGGTGTGGTTCTGCGCATACGTTGATAGAACTTTCCAGGCTGGCTGGTGCTTGGCTGTGGGTCGCCAATATTCTCGAACCCAATTAGCTCATAAGCCTTAATCGCTGAATAGTTATCCACCCAAACGCCTAATCCCTGTTCGCTCCACGGCTTAACATCAACTTGCGAATCCACATACTCAATCAAAGCCCGCATCACACCTTTGCCGCGTGCCTCAGGACGCACCCAACAGCCTCTGACCCAACAGCTTGCGGCAAAATCTTCATCGACTACATCAACGAACATAATTCCGATATCGCCTGATTCATCACTTGCTAAAACGAAATCGGATTTGCTCAGCCGGGCTCGCCAGAATCTCTCGGGCCGAATGGATTCAGATTCATACTTGGCACCAAATGCTTCCGGATTTGCCTGCAATGACGCCAGGCGAATTTCCCGAACTCGCTCCCAGTCATCTGGACCAAAAGGTGCGACTTGGATCTTTGAAGTCATGACCTAGCTGGCGACGAGGTTTGGAGCCTGTGCACCGGCAAGGATTGCCAATGCATTTGTTGCGGCTATGTCTGCCATGGCTGCACGCGTTTCAACAGTTGCCGATCCCAAGTGCGGAATAAGCACTGTATTATCAAGTTCAAGCAAACCAGGATTAACTGCTGGTTCGTTTTCAAACACATCCAGTCCAGCGCCAGCAATCTGCCCTGACTTAAGGGCATCAACAAGTGCTTGCTCATGAACAATTGGGCCACGTGCGGTGTTGATTAGGAATGCAGTCTTCTTCATGCGTGCAAACTGGTTTTCGCTCATTAAGTGATGAGTAGCTGGTGAGTAAGGACAGTGCAGTGAAAGCACGTCGCTGGATTCAATTAGTTCATCCATAGACATGTACTTAGCATCAAGTTCTTTAACCACATTGTCTTCAAGTGGTGACCGACGTGTGTAAGCAATGTTCATGCCAAAAGCTTTTGCCCGGCGCGCAGTTGCAATTCCGATTTGGCCCATACCAACAATGCCAAGTTGGCGACCTTGTAGGCCCATGCCAAGCATGTAGAACATTCCCCATTGCCATGGTTCTTGAGCGCGAATAACTCGCTCCCCTTCACCCAAGCGACGAGTTGCCATCAAGATAAGTGACATCGCGATGTCGGCTGTGGCTTCAGTCAATACACCTGGAGTATTTGTTACAAGTACGCCACGCTTTTCGCACGCTGGCACATCAATGTTGTTCTAACCAACTGCAACATTTGAAACTGACTTAAGTTGCGGTCCAGCCGCATCCAGAAGCTCGTCATCGATTTTTTCGGTCAACAATGAAACAATCGCATCTGCGCCAGCAACCATTGTCAAAAGTTCGCTACGAGAAATCGCATCGTCTTTTTCCCAAGCAGTTACCTCGTGCTCAGACTTTAGTCGCTCGAGACCACCGGATGGAATCTTGCCAGTTACAACAACGCGAGCCATCTATTCAGCGATCCATTCACCCATGAACTTAAGACCATCAGAGATGTCACTGTTGTCAATGCCAGAGAAAGCAAGGCGGATGTACTGTTCTTGTTCGCCTGGCTGCGGGCGACCAAAGTGACGACGAGTACAGAACGATACGCCAGTTGTATGAAGCGCCTGCTGCGCGAAGTCACCCAAGTCAGTAATTCCCTTGTTAGCCATGGCTTCAGTCACATCTGGGAACAAGTAGAAACCAGCTTCAGGTGTGTGAACCTTTACGCCTGGCATCTGACGAAGTAGATCAAGAGCAGTATCGCGACGTTGCTTCAAAGTGTTAAGCATGATCGGAACGCCTGACTGATCGCCAGTAACGGCTTCAACGCCACCGTACTGAACGAAATGTGTGGTGCAGGATTCATCATTGGTGTTTAGCTTTGCAATTACGTCTGCAATTTCTTTAGGTGCGATTGCAGCACCAAGGCGCCAGCCGGTCATCGCAAACTTCTTTGAGAAGGTGTAAAGAATTACGGTGCGCTCTGCCATACCTGGAAGGGATGCAATTGACTTTGATTTTCCTTCGTAGCGCATTTCAAAATACGCTTCATCCGAAAGTACATAAAGATTATTTGCAATCGCAATTTCAGCAATTGCTTCACGTTCTGCGTCAGTTGATTCAGCGCCATTTGGATTTTGTAGATCGTTGTAAACGATTGCTTTAGTGCGAGGTGTGATCAGAGACTTGATTTGATCAATGTCAATGCTGAAACCATTTCCATTTGCAATGTAGCGGTAAGGCTTTGCGATTCCACCGAAGTATTCGATTTGGCTTTCGTAAATTGGGTAACCCGGATTTGGGTAAAGAACTTCGTCGCCTGGATTCATGATGGTCTGAATGAATTTTGTAATAACTGGCTTGCCACCAGGTTGAACGACAACGTTCGAGGCATCAAAACTTAGGCCGCGGTCGCCACCGACGTTTGCAGCTAGAGCTTCGCGCAACTGCGGGATTCCAGCACCTGGGCAGTAGCCAGTTTTGCCATCTGCAATTGCACGGTTCATTGCATCAACAATGTTCTGTGATGTTGGCAGGTTGATGTCACCTAAGTGGAATGGGAAGATTCGATTACCTTTTTGGCCCCATTCAGCTGCAGCTAGGGAAACTGCAAATGCAGTTTCAGTACCTAAGTTTTCTAGACGTGTTGCTAAAGCCATGGATTACCCCAAAAAGTCGCGGTTTGTCCTTGTACTTTATCGCCCGAGAAAGGCGCTAGCCATTTGGGATTTCCACGCGCCTTAGCCAGACCCCCACATCGTGGAACCTGGCTCTGGAAGCCTTAAACTGCGCGACGTTTTACTGAGCGAAGCTGGCCACGGCGGGTGTGGGTGAAAAGGTCCTTAGGGCCAATTGGAGTTGGCACCAATTCGATGTCTACGCCAATTCCGCGCTGAATGCTCTGCTTGTAGATGTACTCAAGAGTTGAGAAGTCTTCAATCGCAAATCCCACTGAGTCAAAGATCGTGACTTGTTCGTCGTTATCGCGGCCTACTTCTTTGCCAGCAAGAACTTTCCACAAGTGATTGACCGGGAAGTCAGCTGGCATCTGCTGGACGTCGCCTTCGATACGCGTCTGTGGTTCAAATTCGACGAACACTTTGCCTTGAGTCAGGACACCAGCGGCAAGTTCAGTCTTTCCAGGGCAATCCCCACCAACACCGTTGAAGTGCATGCCTGGTTCAACCATGTCCGCAGTAATGATGGTGGCCATTGCCTTATCGGCTGTGATCGTTGTAACGATGTCTGCACCCTTAACGGCTTCAGCTACTGAGTTGCAATGCACAACC
>WLGZ01000106.1 GCA_009702945.1 Actinomycetota bacterium
CTAACTAAATTTCTGGCCAGTTAGTTGTTCGTAAGCAGCAACGTAACGTTCGCGAGTTTTTTCAATAACGTCATCAGGGAATGCTGGCGGCGCTTCGCCGGAATTCTTATCCCAACCCGATGCTGGCGAGGTTAACCAATCGCGCACAAACTGCTTGTCGTACGAAGGCTGAGCCTGGCCCGGAACCCATTGATCAGCTGGCCAGTAACGCGAGGAATCTGGAGTCAACACTTCGTCAGCTAAAACGATCTGATCTTTGTTGGTACCAACTAAACCAAGGCCGAACTCAAACTTGGTGTCAGCCAAAATGATTCCACGGTCTAATGCAATCTCGGCGGCTACGTCATAAATCCAGGTGGTGTAGCGCTTAAGTTGTTGCGCTTCTTCCATGCCAATTGAAGTAATAACTTCGTCAAAAGTTACGTTTTCGTCATGATCACCTATGGCTGCTTTAGTAGCCGGAGTGAATAGTGTCTTTGGAAGTTTGGCACCGTCTTTAAGGCCAGGAGGTAACCCATTGCCACAGATTGATTGATCTCGTAAGTAATCGGTGTAGCCAGATCCGGCTAGATATCCACGAGCCACACATTCCACCGGAAGCATCTCAAGCTTTTCGCAATAAGTTGCTCGGCCTCGTACTAAGTTTGGAACGTTTGTCGAGAGGATGTGGTTCGGCACAATGCCTTGCAGGCGATCAAACCACCACATTGACATTGCAGTCAGGATTCTGCCCTTGTCTGGAATTACTGAAGGCAAGACCCAGTCGTAAGCCGAGATGCGATCACTGGCAATAAACAGCAATCGACCATCTGGAGCTTCATAAAGATCGCGGACTTTGCCAGAGTAAACATGCTTGAACTCAGCACCTAAGTCATAGTCGGTGGGCTGAATTGTCACAGGATTGGCTCCGGTCGGTAGTTAGCAGCTTCAGGTGAAGTTGCGACGAGTTTTGAAACTTTAGCGGCCACCCCAGCAACCTGATCACGAGCAGCGCCTGTGAATTCAAGTGGCTTTGAAATCAGCGCTTCTAAATCTTCACGGTTTATGCCGAGACGGGAATCATTCGCCAGGCGATCTAGCACTGCGTTGCCATCGCCACCGTTTGGCCCGCGCATCTCTAACGCAACAGCTACTGCGTGTTCCTTTATTACTTCGTGCGCGGTTTCACGACCAACTCCATTGCGAACCGCTGCCATCAAAATCTTGGTTGTAGCAAGGAATGGCAAGTAGCGAGAAAGTTCGCGATCGATTACGGCTGGGAACGCACCGAATTCTTCTAGGACTGTTAAGAAAGTTTCAAACAGGCCATCAATTGCATAGAACGAATCTGGCAATGCGACGCGGCGAACTACGCTGCAGAACACATCGCCTTCATTCCATTGATTGCCAGCAAGTTCGCCAGCCATGGATGCATAGCCACGCAAGATCACCGTGAAACCATTTACCCGTTCACAAGAACGAGTATTCATCTTGTGCGGCATTGCACTAGAACCAACTTGGCCTTCTTTAAAACCTTCAGTAACTAGTTCATGTCCAGCCATCAACCGAATTGTGGTTGCCAGTGAACTCGGCGCACTGGCTAGTTGAACTAACGCAGTCAATACTTCGTAATCCAAAGAGCGAGGATAGATCTGACCGACACTTGCTAACACGTTCTTGATACCTAAATGATCTGCGATTCGAGTTTCAAGCTCGGCAAGCTTGCTGGCATCCCCACCAAAAAGATCCAGCATGTCTTGCGCAGTTCCAACTGGGCCTTTAATTCCCCGTAGTGGATAACGGCTCAACAGATCATCGAGGCGTTCAATGGAATGCAATAGTTCTTCGGCTGCGGAGGCAAATCGCTTACCCAGAGTTGTGGTTTGGGCTGCAACGTTATGGCTGCGACCAGTTAGGGCAACATCGGTGTAGCGAACTGCTAATTCCGCCAAGCGGGATGCGGTAGCAAGTGCCTTGATCCGGATGTAATAGCTGGCTTCAACAATCTGAAGCTGCTCAACATTTTCAGTTAAGTCGCGGCTGGTCATTCCTTTGTGAATATGTTCAAACCCAGCTAGTTCGCAGAATTCTTCGATTCGCGCTTTAACATCATGACGAGTTAACTTCTCGCGTTCATTAATACTTTCCAGATTGATGTTAGGTAATGCCTTTTCGTATGCAGCAATAGCTTCTTGCGGGATATCGATTCCCAAATCTTTTTGTGCTTTTAGAACTGCAATCCAAAGATGACGCTCAATTACAATTTTGTTTTCGGCTGACCAAATATTGGCCATGCCGCTGGATGCATAACGGCTTGCTAAAACGTTCGGGATCATTGGCTTACTCAACTGTGTTCTCCCAATCTGATTTCACCAAGCGCTGCTTTCAGCGCAATGTCCGAACGGTGATGTTCGCCGTCGAACTCAATTCTCTCAATTCCCGAGTAGATCTGGTGCCGTGCATCGCTTAAATCACTGCCAGTCGCAGTCACACTGAGTACTCGCCCGCCATTAACTAGGATTTCCCCAGATTCATTGGACTTAGTTCCAGCGTGGAAAACAGTTAGGCCAAGCTTCTCGGCTTCTGCGATTCCCGAAATGGTGGCTCCAGTCTTTGGAAAGTCTGGATAACCTTCAGCTGCCATGACAACTGTGACCGCTGATTCTGACTTCCACTCAAGTTCAGGCAGGCTGGAAAGTTTTCCGGTAGCAGCAGCCAAGAGTAATTCACTCAACGATGAATTAAGTCTGGCTAATACAACTTGAGTTTCCGGATCACCGAAGCGAGCATTGAATTCAATTACTCGAACTCCCCGACTCGTCACGGCAAGTCCAGCGAAAAGCAAACCTTGGAATGGAATGCCTCGACAATTCATCTCATCAACCATCGGCTGCAAAACATTCTTTGTCACGTCAGCAACGAAATTTTTTGGCGCCCAAGGCAGTGGTGAATATGCGCCCATGCCACCAGTGTTTGGACCCTCGTCGTTGTTGCCAACACGTTTGAAATCTTGGGCTGGAGTCAGCGGCACAATCGTGGTTCCATCGCTAACACCAAACAAACTAACCTCCGGGCCGTCCAAAAATTCTTCGATAACAACTGCCCCGCCATCGCGACTGTCAATGCAAGCCATCGCATGAGCTACTGCGGCATCAAATTCATCAGTAACTACGACACCTTTGCCAGCGGCTAAGCCATCATCTTTAACCACATAAGGTGCGCCAAATAATTCCAGTGCAGTTCTAGCCTCAGTCACAGTTTGGCAATACTTACTATCTGCAGTCGGCACTCCGGCAGCTTGCATGATTTCTTTGGCGAAAGCCTTGCTGCCTTCTAATGCAGCGGCTGCCTTACTCGGGCCAAAGACAACAAATCCAGCATTGCGAAGTTCATCGGCAACACCAGCAACCAGAGGAGCTTCGGGGCCAATTACTACTAAATCGGGTTGGCGCTTTTTTGCTAGTGCAACAACGGAAGCAGCGTCAGCGATGTCTACAGAATCAACCTGTGCGATGTTGGCAATTCCAGGATTTCCGGGCGCGCAAACAACTTCAACTTTTGAATCTTGTAGCAGGGTGTGGGTTATTGCGTGCTCTCGTGCACCTTGACCAATAACCAGGATTAACACTTTCCCAAGCCTATTGCTTATTTGCACAACAAAAAAATCCCGAACCTAGATTCTCACTAGGTTCGGGATTTTTCTTAAGACTTACTTGCCTTCGTAGTACTTTCCAAGCCCAGCAAATACTTCGTCCAAAATTGCTAGACCTTCCTTGGCTTCTGTTTCAGAAACAGTGCAAGGCGGAACAATGTGCCAGCGGTTGTAGTTAGTGAATGGCATCAAACCATGCTTCTTAGCTGACGCTACAAGTTCGCCCATTGCAGGTGATGTGCCACCGTATGGTGCAAGCATTTCCTTAGTATCGCGATCCTTAACAAGATCAAGTGCCCAGAAGACACCCTTACCGCGAGCTTCACCAATGATCTTGTGGCGCTCAGCTAGATCCTTAAGTCCTGGACCAAGAATTGTTTCGCCAATGTGCTTGGCGTTTTCAACAATCTTCTCTTCCTTCATAACATCGATTGTTGC
>WLGZ01000107.1 GCA_009702945.1 Actinomycetota bacterium
CCTGGATTAACTAGAAATTCTGCAGCTGTCATCCGGTTGTAAACGCATCCTTAAGTTTTCCAAACAAGCTTGATGATTGTTCGTGAAGTTGTGCGGACGGAGTTTCCTCTCCCCGCAAACTTGCCAATTGCTTGATCAAATCTTCTTGCGCTTTGTCCAAGCCACTTGGAGTGAGAATTTCTAAGTGCACAACCAGGTCACCTCGACCAGAACTTCTAAGTCGTGGCATTCCTTGGCCACGCAAAGTCACAGTCGAGCCCGATTGAGTACCAGGCTTGATATGAATTGGCGCAGTGCCATCTAAAGTTTCAAGTTCCATAGTTGCGCCAAGTGCTGCAGCCGTCATAGGCAGCGACATAGTTGCATGCAACTGATCACCATTGCGCTGGAAAACTGGATGTGGCAATTCGATTAGTTCAACGTAAAGATCGCCAGCCGGACCACCACCTGGACCAACTTCACCTTGACCAGTCATCTGGATCCGAGTGCCGCCTTCAACGCCTGGCGGAATCTGGACCGACAAAGTGCTGCGAGTTCGAACTCGGCCATCACCAGCACACTCCGCACAAGGATGTGGGTTAAGCGATCCAAAGCCTTGGCATTGTGGGCATTGTCGGGAAGTCATTACTTGACCCAAGAAAGATTTTTGAACTGACTGAACTTCACCGCGACCAGCACACATCGTGCAACTAACGATGCTGGCACCTGAAGATGTGCCTTCACCAGAACAAGAGTTGCAAGTTACTGCCGTATCGACTGCAAATTCTCGGGTTGATCCAAACGCAGCTTCATCAAGAGTTACCTGAAGTCTGATTAAGGCATCTTGGCCACGACGTTTGCGTGATCGTGGACCGCGCTGTCCCCCGCCACCGAAGAATGCATCAACGATATCGCCGAAACCAAAACCTGCAGCTGAATTGAATCCGCCACCAGATGAGAACGGATCGCCACCGAGGTCAAACATTTCGCGCTTTTGCGGGTCGGAAAGAACTTCGTAAGCCGAAGTTACGTCCTTGAAGCGCTCGCCTGCTTCGGCGCCTGGATTAACATCCGGATGTAGTTCTCTAGCTAATTTGCGATAAGCCCGCTTGATTTCTTCTGGCGTAGCTTCGCGAGTAACACCTAAGACTTTGTAATAGTCAGTCATTTTTACTGATCCTTCAAAATCTGGCCAACATACTTAGCGACGGCTCGGACTGCGCCCATAGATCCGGCGTAATCCATTCGAGTTGGTCCTAAAATTCCCATAGTCGCCAGCGCTTGATCTCCTGAGCCATAACCAACGGTTACCACGGAAGCTCGCTGTAGTTCTTCAACTGGATTCTCATGACCAATTCGAACTGTTAACGAATCTGGCTCTGCAGCTTCGCCAAACAATCTAAGTAGAACTACATGCTCTTCAAGAGCTTCAAGTACTGGCCCGACTGCAGTTGTGAAGTCTTCACCAACACGAGCAAGATTCGAAGTTCCACCGACAACAACTCGCTCTTCATTCTGAGAAACCACCGCATCCAAAATGGTCGCCACCACAGTGTTAACTGCTGGCTTGAATTCTGGTGCAAAGTAATCAGCTAGCCCAAGTAGTCGATCAGGTACGTCTGTAAACAACTGACCATCGAGAGCAACATTTAGACGAGTGCGCAGGTCATGCAAGAAGTCATCCGAGAATTTGCTCATCATGTCGACAGTTCGCTGTTCAATACGACCAGTATCAGCAATCAGAATCAGCAGCAGTCTGGTGCCACCTGAACTAACTAATTCAATATGTCGAACTGAGATTCTGCCCAACGATGGATACTGCACTAAAGCAACTTGTTTAGTAAGTTGCGACAACAGACGTACGGTTCGATTCATAACGTCATCTAGATCAACTGCTTGATCTAGGAAAGTTTGAATTGCTTTTCGTTCCGGCTGTGACATCGGCTTGATCGAATTAAGTTTGTCGACGAAAAGGCGATAACCCTTATCGGTTGGGATCCGGCCGGCGCTGGTATGTGGGGCGCTGATGTAGCCCTCTTCTTCCAGGGCTGACATGTCATTGCGAATCGTCGCAGAAGATACTCCGAGGGAATGGCGATCAGCTAATGCCTTTGATCCAACTGGTTCATGTGTTTGGACATAGTCTTCAACGATGGCTCGCAAAACCGCTAATTTACGGTCTTCCATCGCAACTCCTAGCACTCACAGGTATCGAGTGCCAGTCTAACCTTGGTTAGGCCCACAAGCGCGCGACTAAGCCATCGGCTAACAAGCGACCTTGAAATGTAAGGACTGCTTTGCCATTGGCAAACTCGTGCGGAACTAACAATCCTTCGGAAACTGCGAGCTCGGCCTGAGCCAGTCCTGCTTCTCCAAGCGCAGTTAGCGCTAGCCCTTCCCGCAACCGAAGTCCAAGCATGATGTCTTCGTGCTTCACATCTTCTGATGCCAAGACTTCGCTATCAGCAATTGCAGATACGCCGTCATCTACTTTTGCTGCCCAAGCTGCGGGGTGCTTTAGATTCCATGACCGAGTGCCAGCCGAGTGCGCATGTGCTCCTGGTCCAATTCCTAACCAGTCTTGGTTGCGCCAGTAGGCAATGTTGTGACGACATTCGCCACCTGGCTTTGCCCAGTTACTAACTTCATACCAAGTCATGCCGATGCTTTGAAGTTTTGCATCAATCAATTCATAACGGTGAGCGGCAACATCATCACTTGGGTTAGGAATCTCACCGCGAGCAACTCGAGCCGCAAGTCGGGTTCCAGGCTCAACAATCAGTGAATAAGCACTTACGTGGTCAACGTCAGCTGCGGAAACCTGATCTAAAGTCTCAGCAAGATCTGAATCAGTTTCGCCTGGACTTCCGTAAATTAAATCCACGCTCACGTGTTCAAAGCCAGCACTTCGAGCATCGCTTACTGCCTGCCAGGTTTTGCCAGGTGTGTGCGTGCGCTCAAGTAATGCAAGTACGTTTGCGGCGCTGCTTTGATGACCAAACGAAACTCTGGTGAAGCCACCGGCACGCAGGGTTTCTAGATCTTGCAAAGTGACTGAGTCAGGATTTGCTTCGGTTGTAACTTCAACATCGTCAGTGAATCCATAATTTGATTTAAGTGACTGCAAAATTCTTACTAGCTCTTTTGAGTCAATCAAAGTAGGTGTACCACCACCGAAAAATACGGTGCTTAACTTGCGATCCTCTGATGCTTGGTCGTTACGAAGCCAGTTAACTTCAGCGACAACCCGGTCTGGATAAGTCGCAGCCGTTATTGATGTGCCATCGCGTTGAAGTTCAGCAGCCGTATAAGTATTGAAGTCGCAGTATCCACACCTTGATGCGCAAAAAGGAATGTGAACGTAGGCGCTTAAAGTACGCATTAGTTACTTGTTGTAGCCCTGAACTTGCGTGCGCATCTCTTCAGGAAGTTCTGGGCAATTCAGAACGCGGGCAATGCGCTCTAGGTCGCGATCACCAGCAACTAGTTGATAAACATCGCTAACGGTTACGCCGTGCTCTGGAGTGGATTCAATCTTGATCTCATCGCCTGCAGTGATCTCGCCAGCTTCGAGAATCTGGAAGTAAGTTCCGGGCATGCCTTCAGCCATGAAGCGCTTAACCCATTTGTCTTCTTCCATGAAGCGGGCAAATGTGCCACAAGGAATTCGTGGACCAGTCACTTGAAGCAATGTGGTACCAATGCGCCAAGTCTGACCAATCACTGCATTAGTGACGTCAATTCCAACTGTGGTTAAGTTTTCGCCAAATTTACCCGCTGGAATTTCTCTATCGAGTTCGGCTTCCCACCATTCGTAATCTTCGCGAGCGTAGGCATAAACCGCTTGTTCTGGCATGCCGTGATTTGGAATATCCGAGCGCTGATCGCCAGCAACACCAGCTGTTGTTACTTGTCGAGAATCTGATACCGAGCGCTTATCAATTGAAGTTATGCCAACCGAGCCACCGACATCAGGAATAACAGCATGAACCACATTTAACGAAAGAACTTTTGCAGAGCTATTTGTTTCGGACATTACTTAGCCTTTGCTGCATTGTCATCGGTTGAAAGCGCTGCAATGAAA
>WLGZ01000108.1 GCA_009702945.1 Actinomycetota bacterium
CTCACCAGGTAGCTTTGCCCCAACTGCAATCAAGTGGGGTCGCGACAATCGCACCTGCTCTTACCGCCTCGTTGGTCACGGTCAAAGTTTGCGTGTTGAGAACCGCGTTCCAGGTGGCGACGTAAATCCTTACCTAGCAGTTGCTGGCATGATCGCTGCAGGAATTGATGGCATCGAAAAGAAGATGACTTTAGAGCCACGCTTTGATGGCAATGCCTACGCACTTGAAACCGATCGAGTTCCTAATACCTTGCAAATGGCTCGCGACTTATGGGTTAACAGTGCTTGGGCTAAAGAAGCTTTCGGCGAGCGAGTTCATAAGCATTACACACACATGGTCGACACAGATTTGGCTCAGTTCAATAAAGCAGTTACTGACTTTGAACTAATTCGTGGATTTGAACGCTACTAAATCAATTCGTAGCAATTTAGGCGACGTTAAATCCAGCCCAGATTCGCTTGCCTTTTTCGGTTAATTCATAACCCCAAAGATCTGCGAACTCATCAACGATATGCATTCCTCGCCCTGAGTCAACGGCTACGTCAAGGGATCGCATTACTGGGAGCTGGTTATCAAAATCTTCAACCACGACCTTGACCATGTACTGCCAGCGTTCGAGCACAACTTGAAGTTCGGTTGCAGCATGGACAACTGAATTAGCCACCAATTCACTTGTCACAGCTATCGCATGCTCGAGATCTATTGAACCTTCGTTACTTAGGAAGGCCGTAACTTGCTGCCTGGCAACTAAAACTGAGTCGGCCATAGCGGGCATAGTAAATGCCGCAATAGTTGATAAGAAATCACCAAAATAGATCGCCAAATCCGAGGAACCAGATTCGTTGAAGGCGCTCATGATTTTCAGTATGCCCGTTACTAGTGGAATAAAACCCGGCTATCGGGCTTATTCCATGCCTTTATCGCGACGGCCGGTGGCTCGCTGAGTCTCGCGCTTGGCATCCTTTTCAGCGATGGCCTGGCGTTTGTCGTAGTTCTTGCGACCTCGAGCAATGGCGATTTCGACCTTGGCTTTGCCATCATTGAAATACAGGCTGAGTGGAATCAAAGTAAGTCCACTTTCCTTGAGCTTGTTTTCAATCTTGCTAATCTCTTGACGATTTAGCAGAAGTTTTCGAGCCCGCGTTGGTGCGTGGTTAGTCCAAGAGCCTTCGTTGTATTCCGGAATATTCACGCCGCGCAGCCAGATTTCGCCATTTTCAAATAGGGCATATCCGTCAACTAAACTGGCTCGGCCAGCACGAAGTGATTTAACTTCTGTACCGACTAGAACCATTCCCGCTTCATAGACGTCTTCGATTGTGAAGTCGTGGCGAGCCTTACGGTTCTGGGCGATGACCTTACGACCGCGCTCTTTAGCCACTTAACTCAACTCATCCCCAACAAGGCACAACGGTGCGCTCTGCACCAAACCAACCCATTGGATTGTACGGCACACCGTTGAGGTGAACTTCGAAGTGCAAATGAGGCCCGGTTGAGAATCCGGTTGACCCAACATAGCCAATGACTTCTTGGTTTCCAACTACTTGGCCTGGTGAAACCCCAAACTGTGACTGGTGAGCATACATAGTGACCATGCCGCCACCATGATCGATCAAAGTCATGTTTCCGTAAGCGCGGCTAACTGTTGTTGAAAGAACTACCCCATCAGCAGCTGCGCGAATTGGCGTTCCCTTGGGCGCACCACTATCTACGCCGGTATGGCAAGACTTGTATTTGTAAACCGGGTGCACACGCCAGCCAACGCCACCCCCAGCTGCTCTACCTGGCAACGGCCAAGAAAGTGGACCGGTTGCCTGTGGGTCAACTGGACCTTGGCTACCGGCTGACTTGGAAAGTGCGGCAATTCGAATCTGCTCAGCTCGAAGTTCGTTGTACTGCGCCTGAACTTCAGCCTTGTCATCTTCAGCGACCTTTAAGGCTGCCGCTTCTTGCTTAACAAGTTTGTCTACTTCAGATTTTGCTGCCGCTGCTTTGTCAGCAGCATTCTGAGCATCAATAAGGGCTTGTGATGCAATGTCTGCAACTCGTTGCATATCCAAGCGCACTGCTTCAGCTGCTGCAGCATCGGCTGCAAGTTGTTCCTTCGCCGCAAGTAAGTCATCTAGGCTCTTTGCGGTTGAAAGTGAAACTGCCTTAATGTTTTGCAATCTAACAGTTAGGTCAGATGGAGAAGTTGATTCAAGAATGATTTCCCATTGCGAAGTTGGGCCTTGCTGGTAAACCGAGCGGGCAAACTGGTCAACCTTTTTTTGCAATTGACTAATCTCTGCTTCTTTACTGGTTACTTTGGAAAGTGCTGCTGCATAGGCTGCTTTTGCTGCGGCAAGATCTGCTGCCGCTTTGTTATATGCGGCTTTAGCTTCTGCTTCTTTTGCAGCCGCTATTGCCATAGTTTCGCGCGCAGCTGGGAGTTTTGCCTGAGCGTCCTTTAAGGATTCAGCTGCTTCAACAACGGCTTTTGATGCCTCAGTTAACGCCTCGGATGCTTCGGCAACCTGCTTATCAATGTCAGTGTTATTTGCAATAGCTGGTGTCATTAACAGCGAAAGTAGCAAGGGAACGGCAAGTAATCCTCGGGTAAACCGCGAGGAGTTAAGACGCGTGAGGAAGGCGCGCACAATGCTCCGTTCAATGGGGAAGTCCTTTAAGCGTAACGGAAGTGCCTAAAGTTACTGATGTGACTCGACCCGTGTCGGGCCAAATTTTGTCCAAATTGCAGGACTTTTAGCCCTTTAGATAGCGACGCAGCGTGATTGAGGCAGCTAAGACTGTGGTTCCTACTCCAACTAGGTAAAGCATCGGAACTATCGCCAAAACCTCAGACCAGGTCACAAACGGGATAAATGTAAGGTTTGGCGCCAGCTTGGCATCTATGAGCCAGTATTTTGAGGCCAAGATTCCGGCGGTGGCCAAAGTGGAGCCAATAATCGCAGCTACTGCTGCTTCCAAAATAAATGGCAATCGAATCGACATGTTGCTAGCACCAACGGAACGCATAATCGAAGTTTCACGTCGTCTCGCAAATGCTGCAACTCGCACGGTATTCATAACCAGCAACACCGTTACAAAAAGCATTGCTAGTGCAATTGCCAGCGCAAAGGATTGTAGACCCTTAAGGATTTGGAAGAAGCGATCAAGTAATTGGCGCTGATCTTGAATTGATTCAACACCTTGAACTGACTGTAAAGCGCCAGCAACTTTCTCAAAGTTTTCTGGATTATCAAGCTTTACTCGAAAGGATTCCGGCAATGCATCGGGACTGATGTTTGCCAAAATTGCTGAGCCGGCAAACTGCTCTTTGAATTGCGCGTAAGCATCAGCTGATGATTCATAGAAGATTTCTTGAACTGATTCCAGGGTGCCGAGAACCGTTTCAATATTCGTGCGTTGTTCAGCAGTTACTGCGCCAGTGCAGGTAAACGCAACTGAAGTATTTCCACATAAGAAAATAGATACTTCGATCTTGTCGTACCAATAGCCCTTCATGCGATCTACTTGTGCGCTCATGAGCAATGCAGCACCCACCAAGGAAAGGGAGACAGCAACTGAAACAATCAGGGCAACTGTCATTGTGAAGTTGCGGCGTAGGCCGTTGCCAACCTCTTTACTTACAAATGAAAATCTCATGACTACTGCCCCGTATGCCCATACATACCGCGCTCTTGATCACGGATGATTTTGCCATTTTCCATTTGCACAATTCGTTTACGCATCTGATCCACAATGGCCACATCGTGTGTCGCCATAACAATCGTGGTGCCAGTTCGGTTGATTCGATCCAGAAGTTTCATAATGCCAACGCTGGTTGACGGATCTAAGTTTCCAGTCGGCTCATCTGCTAAAAGAAGTTTTGGTTTATTCACAAACGCTCTGGCGAGCGCAACGCGCTGTTGTTCGCCACCAGATAACTCAGATGGCAGACGATGAGCTTTTTCTTCTAAGCCAACTAATTCCAAAATTGCTGGAATTCGTTGTTGAATTTCTTTCTTTGATTTACCAATTACTTCCATGCCAAATGCAACATTGTCGA
>WLGZ01000109.1 GCA_009702945.1 Actinomycetota bacterium
ATTTTGACCATCTTCGTGGCGCTTACAAATCGAAAAGCATTTCGAATTAAGCCAAAAGAAGCATTGCTTTTAGCTGGATACGGCATCGTCGGCGTAGCAATGTGCCAATGGTTCTACTTCGAATCCATTTCTCGCATGCCAATCACGATCAGCTTGCTAATTGAATTTATGGCGCCAATCTTTGTTGTGCTTTACGCACGCTTTGTTATGCATGTATCGGTAAGAAACACAGTTTGGCTTGGGCTTGCGCTAGCCGTTGTGGGATTGGCTCTTGTCGCTCAAGTGTGGAATGGCTTCACGCTCGACAAAGTTGGCGTTCTTTTCGCAATCGCCTCCATGACCACTCTGGTGTTTATGTACTTACTCGGGGACAAAGCGAGTCAGGGCCGCGATCCAGTCTCACTACTTATGTGGGCATTTATCTTTGCATCGATTTTCTTCGCTGTACTACGTCCTTGGGGCAGTTTCCCGTGGGATTCACTGCAAGCTCAAGTGACACCGTTTGAAGGCGGAACTGATGTCTATCCGATTTGGCCATTCTTTGCATTTATGGTTGTGGTCGGAACTTTGGTGCCATACGTATTGGTAATCAACTCAATCAGGCACATCGGTGGTCCAGGTGCAAGCATCATGGGAATGACCGAACCTCCAATTGCTGCAATCGCTGCTTGGATCGTTCTCGGCGAAATCTTTGTTGTAGTTCAGATACTCGGTGGCGTAATCATGTTGATAGGAATCATCGTGGCGCAACGAGCTAGAGAGCAAAAGGCACATGAGCCATTACCTGATTTTGAGGAAGTTAAGTAACTAGGAAGTATGCGGACTTATTCTTTCAACCAGTCCAAATGCAATTGCCACACTCTGTCCGATCAGTAACGCAAATAGCAAAGTACCGATGCCGACTACTCCACCAAGTAACCAACCAATGGTTAAAACAACTACTTCAATTCCAGTTCTAACTCGGCCAACCCGAACTCCAGTTCTTTCATTCAAACCAGTCATTAATCCATCGCGTGGGCCAGGTCCAACATTGCAGGTTATGTATAGCGCACTAGCAATTCCAGTCAACAAGATTCCAAACAGCACTTGAACGGTTTGGGCAACAACGTTTTCAGGTGAAGGCAGAATTGGAATCATCACATCAATGGCAACTGCAATCACCAAGATGTTCATCACTGTTCCAAGACCCGGCCGACGCTTTAGCGGTATCCAAAGCAACAACACAATTACCGAAGTTAAGAAAGTGGTTTGCCCGATCGTCATGCCTAAGGTTTTCGCTAAACCATCTGCCAAAACTGTCCAAGGTGACTGACCAATGCTGGCATCAATAAGAAGTGCTTCCCCGGTACCAAAAAGCCACAGACCCAAAATCAAAACGAAAAAAGTTTTCGGAGAAACTTTCCAGTTTGAATCCCCTGCAGACCAAGAGGTTTTTGGAACAGTTAAAGCTGGTCTTAACCATTGCCCAAATGATGCCATCAGCTAAGCCGCTGGCTTACTGACTCGGCTCACAATTCCAAAGAAAATTGCGACGACTTCGCCAACTAGGACAGTAACAAGGACTGTGCCAAGTCCGACAGAGCCACCTAACAACCAGCCTGCAAGCAAGAAAGCGGCTTCAATTACAAAACGTACTCGGCCAATTGGGATCCCAGTTCGGTAATGCAAACCAGTCATCAAGCCATCGCGCGGGCCCGGACCTAAGTTGCTTGGGATATAGAAAGCGCTGCCAAGCCCAATTACCAAAATTCCGATGATTACCATCACAACTGAAACTGCATAGCTGTCTGGACTTGGGAAGAACGGCATCATGACGTCGATGGCAACTGAAACGAAAATGATGTTTAAAACGGTTCCAATTCCGACTTTGTTCTTTAATGGAATCCATAGAAACATAACGCCGATTGAAATGTAGAAACTCGTCCAGCCAATGGTGTCGCCAGTGATGTTTTGGATTCCCTGTGCCAGCACCGTTCCAGGAGATTGACCAATATCAGCTTTGATCAGGATTGCTTCGCCCGTGCCATAAAGCCAGTTACCTAACATTAAATAGAAAAATGTTTTTGGCTTTGCTTTCCACATCGATCCCGATGCACTCCACGAAGTTGTGGGTACGGTCCGTGATGGCTTTAACCATTGGCTCAAGGCAGACATGAGAATTAGACGATGTTCTTTTCGGGGCGAAGTTCGCCACCAGACGAGAAGCGATCATTGCTCAGTGGTGTGATGTCTACAAATGGGGTTTTGCCAAGGTACATATCGCGCAAGATTTCACCAATCGCCGGGCCTTGCAAGAAGCCATGGCCGCTAAATCCAGTTGCGTACAGGAATCGAGAAACGCCTTCCCACTCACCCATAATTGCGTTGTGGTCCGGTGCTAGGTCATACAAACCAGCCCATCCACTTGCTGCGCCTAGTTCAAGTAATCGTGGTGCCCGAACTTCAGCCAGTTCACCAATTTTTTCAAGGAAGTTTGGATCGCGACGAAGGTCCCATGAATATTCGACTGTCTTGTCAGAGAAGCCCATAAGCATTGCGTTGCCTTCACGGTGCCAATAAAGCGATGTTGAGTAATCGATTGTCATTGGCATGTTTTCAGGAACGTCATCGAAATCTGCAGTCAACGGTTCGGTGATCAACAGTTCACGACGAAGTGGCTGAACTGGAATTTCTAAACCAACCATGGCACCGATAGTTGGTGACCAAGCACCAGCACAGTTGATAACAGTTTTGGTTTTAACTTTTCCAGCAGAAGTTGTAACGCTAACAATTTGGCCATCAACAACTTCAATGTCAGTTGCTTCAGTCTGAGTCATAACAATCGCGCCATGCTTGCGTGCGCCAGATGCGTAACCAAGAACTACAGATTCTGGTGTGCAGTAACCATCATTAGGAGTAAATGATGCTGCAAGAATTCCGTCTATTTCAAGTAACGGGTTTAATTCCTTAGCTTCTTGCGGAGTGAGCATTCGAGATTCCACGCCAGCCGCAATGTGTAGCGCTGTTGATTTCTCGAATAACTCGACATCTTCCGGAGTCGAAAGCGCGAACATGTAGCCTGGGCGATGTAAATCAATTTCCTGACCTGGACGATTTGGAAAATCTGCCAACAGATCTAGGGATCGAGCGCCCATTGCGATGTTCAACTCATCAGAGAAGTTGGCTCGCACGCCACCAGCAGCTTTTGACGTTGAGCCACTCGCTAGCTCATTCTTCTCAACTAGAAGCACGCTAACGCCCGCCTCAGCCAAGTGGAAGGCAGTGGAGGCGCCCATGACGCCGCCACCAACTACAACTACATCTACTTCATTCGGAAGATCAGCCATGAACGGATTTCCTAGATCTTGAAGTCTGGGTTGTGAGGCACTTCTTCGTTGTCCATCTGAGCTTTCTGAAGCTTGCCAGACCAATCCCAGTTAAGTGACTGCCAACGAGTGAATACATCAAGCACCCAGATACCGGACTGACGCGAGCCATTGCCGCTCTTGCCATTTCCACCAAATGGTAGATGTGCTTCGGCACCCGAAGTTGAGTTGTTGATTGAAAGCATGCCAGCTGAGATTCCTTCACGGAATGTCCAAACTGTCTTTGGATCGCTGGTGTAGATCGCAGCAGACAAACCGAAGCCATGATCATTACCAAGTTCGATTGCTTCTTCAATTGTTGAGAAGCGACCAACGGTTACAAGCGGACCAAAGGTTTCAGTGCTGTAAAGCGCATCTTCCTTTTTGATTCCAGCAACGATTGTTGGGTGAGCGAATACGCCAGCATCAGGATCACCAACGAAACCTTCGCGTGGATTGTCCTTGGTGATTCGGCCAATTCCAGTTGAACCAAGCACGGTGTGATGAGGCTGGATTAACTTCAAGTTTTCTTCATGAGTTGCAAGATACTTATCGCTAATCATTGGACCGAATAGTACGTCTTCCATTGGGTCGCCAACCTTTGAGCTAGCAACCTTGTCGGCATACATCTTTAGGAACTTGTCGTAAACCGAATCGTGGATCCACAAAGTTCCAAGTGAAGTACA
>WLGZ01000011.1 GCA_009702945.1 Actinomycetota bacterium
AAAACGTCTAGACATAGCAATGGGGCGCACCGTTTTTCACAGTACGCCCCAAAGACTTTGTGTTTATGCCAAGCCGAACAGTTCCTTTAATGGGTGAACTGCGAAGTAGATCATGAATGCTGCGGCGATAATCCACATCAGTCCTGAAACTTCCTTTGACTTGCGCTGTGCGATCTTGATAGCAACGAAGGTAACCATGCCTGCGCCGATACCGTTTGTGATCGAGTATGTGAATGGCATCAAGATGATTGTCAAGAACGAGGGAATCGCTATTGCATAATCGTCAAATGGAATGTGACGAATTTGAGTCATCATCAAGAAGCCCACGATAACCAATGCTGGTGCGGCTGCTTCGTAAGGAACGATCTTGGTTAGCGGTGCAATGAACATCGCTAGCAAGAACAAAGTTCCGGTTACAAGGCTGGCAATACCAGTGCGAGCGCCATCGCTGATGCCCGATGCTGATTCGATGTAAGCGGTGTTGGATGAAGTTCCAGCCAAACCACCAGCCATCGCAGCAATCGAGTCAACAGCAAGGATTTCGCCCAGGTGATCAACTTCGCCATCTTTAGACATCAAGTCAGCTTCATTAGCAAGACCTGTGACAGTTCCGATGGTGTCGAAGAAGTCGCTGAGCAATAGTGAGAACACTGCAAGACCGGCAGCTAGAACGCCGATTGCACTGAAGGCACCAAAGATGTCGAAGTCAAACAATGGAGTTGGATCGACATAACCAATTAAGGTTTCTGGAATTGCCGGAACGTTTAGATTCCAACCAGTTGGGTTCTCTAGACCTGGAAGTGATGGATCTGTATTTGCTCCACCAATCTTTTGTGTAGTTTCAAGAATGACTGCTAGCACCGTGGTGGATAGCAAACCGATCAAGATGGCAGCACGCTTGCGCAGCGCAACCAAAATAACGGTGACCAACAGACCAAACACGAATGTGAAGATTGGCCAACCTGCAAGTTCACCAAACACTCCGAAGGTGATTAGTGGAACACCCGTGCGAGTAATTCCAGCATCAACCAAACCGATAAGTGCGATGAACAAGCCGATGCCAGCACCGATTGAGTACTTCAGCGCATCTGGTACCGCATGGAATACCGCAGTGCGGAATCCAGTCAGAACCAATAGCAAAACGATTACGCCTTCGATTACAACAAGGCCAAATGCCTGCGGCCAAGTCATGAACGGAGCCAGGCCAAAGGCCAAGAATCCGTTAAGTCCAAGACCAGCTGCGATCGCGATAGGGAAACGTCCGAGTACGCCCATGAAGATTGTCATGATGCCTGCAACAAGCGCAGTAGCAGCAGCTACTAACGAAATTGCTTCACCAATATCTTGGCCACCACCTGGGAAATTCCCATTGATGTCCTTGGCAGTACCGACGATGAGTGGGTTAAGTACGACGATGTAAGCCATAGTCACGAATGTGACGATGCCGCCGCGTACTTCAGTCCCTAGATTGGAGCCACGCTCGGTCATGTGGAAATAACGATCCCAGCCCGATGTGCCCTGTGTTTTTGTAGTGGTTTCCATAACGACACGCTAGTGTCCTACGTATGGGTAACGGCGCAGACTCTCTCAATGATTCGGGATCAAGTTCTATTGGCGCACCTGCAAAAAAGGAACTTACGCCACTTGAAGTAAGTGGAGTCACAGCAGTAACAATAGGCACAGGTATATGGTCAGTTGCCACGTTGATTATGGTTTTGATGCGCGACCAACTCGAAGCCTCCGGTCGAGGCAATTGGATCGCAATTGGAGTTTGCGGAATCATCCTTGGCTTACTCGGTATGCGTTACACCAAGCGTCGCGTAGCTCGAATTGAACGGGCTAAAGCTAACTAATTCTTACGGGCGCACCATTGGCCGCGGCCAGCTTCATACTTAACAACTTGTGCGCCTTGGGTGTAACCAAGGTTTTCGACAAACTCAATCGCTTCTGGTCGGTCTGCATCTAGGCAAACTACGTTCACGCCAACTCGTTCTAGCGCACCTGGCAACGCGTTTAGATCAAGCGGTGGGAACTCTGGATCTTGGTCCTTGGAAGTGAACTGGCGAATCATTGTGCGATCTGCGAATTGTGCTTTGCCTTCTGGCCCGGTTGCTTCGGCAAACCAGTAAACCTTTGGCAACACTGGATGGATTCGCACCGTGGTTGCAGCCATCGAGAATTCAATGTTCTGTCGAGCGGCAACGATGTCGCCATCTTGCGCGATCACATCAAGGATTTCTTTAGCTTCGTAGTAACCACCAAATACTTTCCAACCCGGTGGGAACATCAAGCGCGCGCTCTGGCCATTAACTTGTCCCAGGCTTGAAAGCCAAACTGGTTTAGCTGGGATCACAATGAAGGCAAGCAATAGTGCGGTTGCAAGTGCAAGTGTTGTGGTCTTATGGCGATTAATACTTGTTATGCGAATCAGTCCAGATGCAATTGCTGACGCAGTTGCGCCAATCAACATCGGAATTGGTAACAACCACCAGAAGCGCCAGGAGATTGAACCGACGCCAGTGACTTGTTCAATCAAAGCGAGAACTGGTGGCAAGTAAACGATTGCCCACATCAAACTCAGGCCAGCAATCACGCGACGCGATGTGCGAGATTCAGCGCCGAGCCAACCCCAGCACATTACTAATGCAAACAATGCTGCATGCAGTGGCGGACGAGCCATTAAGCGAACGAATTCATTTGGATCTGGCAGTTCGCCAAGGGTTGCAACGATGTTTCCGGGTCGCGCGAAAGCCAATGCATTTGTAACTAGCTGTCCCATTGCGTTGCTATCAGCGCTATGGGTTCCGCGGAAAGCTAGGCCAACATAAAGCGGAGTCAGCATGGCAAGGCTGGTCCAGCCCGCATCCTTAATCCCCCGCTGATAACCAACGACGCCCGCGATTACCAAAGTGATCATCGGAACCAACATGGTTGCCGTTGTTGTAAGTCCAGCTGCGCCGATTGCGATTAGTAGGAAGCGGATCAAATCATTACGACGACCTGAACGTGCCCAAACAATTCCAGCGCCGATCAACATCGGAATCATGGCTGAAACAAAGAACGCTTTACCTTGCCAGATTCGGGCGCCATGGAAAACGCCAAATGAAAAGATGTTTGCGCCATCAAGAATTAGGAACAGACTAACGATTGCCAACCCAAAGTTAGTGTGACGAACATGCATCGAACGCATGCCACGGTCAAGAGCAAAGATGCTGATCGCAGTGAGGATTGGAACGGCGATCACATAAAGCAGTGTTGGTGCCGAAATGTTGGTGATGTGCGCGAACACTCCCCACATCGATTCCCAGGCTGAACCAAGTGGTCGGGTTTCGAAAACTTGATCGCTATAGATCGTGTCGCGAAGTGGCATAGTCCCGCGTTCAGCAATCCAAGTCGACAAGTTCAAGTAGTTGGTGTCATCACTTTGGGGACGCAAAGTTACCGATGCGACTAACGCCATGCCGGCAGCAATTACCCAGGCGAACCAATGGAAGGTTTTGTAATCAGCAGCAACACTGACGTGCGATTTAGCAAACTTGAAAGCAAATAGCGATCCAATGCCTACTAACACCAATATCGCCAAAGCCCATTGCGAATTGGTGAGGACTGGGAGTTTCTTGGCTATGTATAGGTAGGCAACTATGGCAGCAATTAAGCCTGCCCAAGTGACATTTCGCGCTAACGGATTATTGCGATGAAGTGCTGGATCACTTGTTAGATAAGGCGCCGGGATTGGTTCGCCATAGAATCCAGCTTCGGTGAAGCGTTTGATTAGCGCGAATAGGACAACTGCAAAAGCTGCCCAAACGCCAGCAACAACAAGAGCGTTAGTCGTGAAGTAACGCGAGGTGTAATACGCAAGTGAGGCCGTGGCAAGAATGAAAATGGTTACGTCAAGGACTTTGTCTGCAAGTCGACGTGAACCAATTACTGCCATGTTTCAAGCCTGCCTAAAGCGCAGCAACAAAGTCGGAAACAACACGCATCAGTTCAGCTTCATCTAGATTCTTGTGTTCCAAAATTGTGAAACGATCTGGTCTGGTTTGCGGTGCGAAGGCAACAGCTTGCGCGAACTGTTCGGTGGTTAAGCCAAGGTCTTTTGGTGATGTTGGCAGACCATGTCGGAATAACGCATCGTGTAGTTGATTGAACTCTTCGGTTGCACCACGCAAGTAAGTTGCAAACAATGCGCCGACTGCAACCTGTTCACCGTGTGGTGCAGATTTTTCTGGCAGCACCATATCTATTGCATGAGAAATTTCATGGCACGCGCCGCTGCATGGACGCGAAGTTCCAGCAACTGCCATAGCTAAACCGGAAAGCACGAGACCTTCTGCCAAGGTGGTTAAGAAGCCTGGGTCTTCAATAGTTCCTGGGTGATTCAACAAACTAGTTGCTGCAGTCCGAGACATTGAGGCAGCAAGACCATCAACTTCTTCGCCATTGATTTCGCGAGCAAGTTCCCAGTCGGCAACTGCGTTCAAGTTACTCAGCACATCGCCAATGCCAGCCCGCAAGAATCGAACTGGACCGCTACGCACAACATCAAGATCAATCAGTACTGCAGCCGGAACTGAAACGCCGTGACTACTACGAGTGCCATCGTGTTCAAGGATGCTGACCGGACTTGCAATGCCGTCGTGGGCAAGATTTGTTGCAACTGCAATCATTGGCAAGTTCGCTTGGCTAGCTGCATACTTTGCGGCATCTAAAACTCGACCACCGCCAACACCAACGACACTTGAGTAGTTAGTTAGTTTGGCTGCGATGTCTTGAGCAGACTGCAAACTACCATCTGATAATTCAAAAAAGTCTGCGTGTGGGATTTGCTTTTCAATTTGCGCGCGAAATGCCAAACCTGAACCAGTTGAAATGATTACAGCTACGCGAGAATCCGGCGCAACACGAGGGTCGCTGATCACATCATGCAAGCGATTTAATGCGCCAGCCGAAATGTCAACGTGAAGTGGCGCTGGGAATGTGCGGTTTAGTAGTGACATACGATCTCCCGAGCGCGCTCGAGGTCTTCTAAGGTGTCCACTTCAATCCATGGCACATCACCAATCGCTGCAGTTGCGATGTGAGCGCCACGGTTAACCATTTCTTGGAAACCATCTTCGTAATAAAGGTTTGGATCGCGCTCAAATGTGGCCTTGAGAGCATCGGCCAAATTCCCCGCTAATGCGCCAGGAATCCTTGCAACGCCAATGTATTCACCGGCTGCAGTCTCAGGCTCCATCAACTTGGTAATCAAAGTGACGCCACCACGGTCGTTTAGCTGAACCTTCATTTCTTCATCAGCCAGTTTCTTTACGTTATCCAGAGACAAGGTAATGAATTCATCGGTTTGAGCTTTGAGTAATTCTTCAACGGAGACGGGGTGAATCGTGTCACCGTTAGCGATGATCGCGCCAGCCTTCAAAACATCGCGAGCACACCACAGTGAATAAGCGTTATTCCATTCTTCGGCTTTGTCATTAAAAACTAGTTCGATGTTTACGCCATAACGTTCTTCTAGTTCTTGCTGACGGATGCGAACTTGATCAGCGGCGTAACCAACGATGATTGCAACATCATTAAGTCCGGCTTCAGCAAAGTTTTTCAGCGTTAGATCCATAACAGATCTAGTGTCATCAAGTGGGACAAGTGCTTTAGGCAAAGTGTCGGTGTAAGGACGCAATCGACGGCCAGCGCCGGCAGCCAAGATCAAACCGATCATTGTGAGTCTTCGCTTGTGTCGCTTTCTTCATCACCGTAAAAATCAGCAATCTCGATGGCAGCTTCGTCGGAATCTAAGTTTTCCATTTCAATGATTTCAGTTGCGGCTTCGATTGCTTCCACAGCTTCCTTCATTGCAAATTCAGATGCGATTGCTTCAGTGCGATCTTCAGCCTCGTCGGAATCAACTTCTTCTAAATCAGCAACATAATCTGGCAGGTCGCTTGAGTCACTTTGTTCATCAGCGCGATCATCGATTACTAAATCAACAACAGGAATTGGTGTTGCTTGTTCAACGCGAACTGAAGAGTGTGCGCCACAACCAAAAGTGGTTGCAACAACTTGGCCATCAGCTGCGCCAAATTCATTTCCACAAACGCCAAAGACTTGACCAATTGATCCACCGATGGCAACCAAGAATCCACATGAACCACAATTTGCCGGTGCAGACTTTGCCATCGCTGAGCGTGGACCGTTTAGTTTTTCAAACCAACGATCGACTGCGCGCTCTAAACCAACAGTGCTTAAGACTTTCTCGCGACCTAAACCAAGTTCCCATTGCGCTGGATGAAGTGGCGCAAGATCTTCGGAAAGTTCTTCTAGGTCACCAAGTGCTGTGAAGCCTGCAGTTAGACGTTCGTCGTTTTCGGAAACTGGAAGTAGGTCGCCAACGCCTAAGTCGCCGGCTTCAACGCGATCTGCCCATGGCTTCCACTGTTCTGGAACAAGTGCGGCCGAACCTGGCAATAGGTTAACTTCGCTAACGGAAAGTTCAGCTTGCCCGTTCACTTCAACCAGGCTTACTTCCCAATACCAACCTGGGTAACCAGGTGAAGTGCATTCAAAGGTGTAGCTGGTGATGGTGACTGATGAATCTTCAGTTGGCTCGACAACAGAGTCCAAAGCCTTGCCAACGTGGTCAGCAGGGATGGATTCCAGGAGCGCGGATCGAGCTAAGTCGATCGCTGAAGTTGCAGTGTTCACTTATGTATTGTCCCTTATATGGGCCATATCCCTGAAATTTACCGATTATCTACTCATTAACTGGTGGTTTTAGAGACAGTAAATGGCCGCTATCTTAAGCAAGTGCTACTTGGGCACTCACAAGGACTTTGTCTTCAATTGATTCACGAGTCCAACGCATTGTGATCTCATCCAGAATCTGGCTGCCAACTCCCGGTGAACCCAACAGATTTGTTTCACCATTGTTTTTGACTTCAATTTGAATCGATCCATCATTTAGATCTTGAATTGAGACTTCGACCGATCGAGCTTTTCCGTGGCGAATTGCATTCGTCACGCTCTCTTTAACAATCACATTGATGCAATGCGAGGTAACTTGATTGGCTGAGATTAAGTCAAATAGCTTGTCATCGATGGCTACCTCAACTCTGCAAACACCTTGCCAAAGTTCAACTAGGTCGGCTAATGAAGTTTTCAAGTCGAGGCTTGGCCCATCTAGATTCGTTAGTGATTCTGTTGCTCGCACTAGGTCTTGGCGAACCTTCTCAAGTAGTTCTTCATCAACTACTTGAGCACCAAGAATTCTCATGTTTGCCGCAGTTAGAGAAGCTTGGACTGACCCATGCAAAGTTTGCGCGGCCCGCTGGCGCACGTGCCAGATCAATTGTGAGGTGCGATTAAGTTCAAGATTTAGCTGTTGGTTTGCCTCACGCAATTCCGCATCAAATGAGGCTCGTTGATTGTCTAAGGCCAATCCGTAAGTAAGAAGCAAACCTACAATCATGGTTCCAAGCGTTGAAGTTGGTGCTAATGAAAGGCGATCTAAAACATCAATTCCAAACCAACGAACAATAAGTAGAGCGGGTGTCCATGCGACAGATAGAACCGCAGCCAATATGAGAAATGCAAGGCCAGATCGAATTGGTCTATTTGAAATTGGAAGCCGAACAAAAGCAGCAAGAATTATTGCCAACGGGGCGTAAGAAACCAAAACAATAGGTAGTGAGGAATATCCGAGATATAGATATGCACCGGTGGTATTTGGAACTGCAAGAATCAAGTAAATCGCTATCGGGCTTACTACGTTTCGAAGTATCACAGTTTGCGGAAGCCGAATTAACGATGGACTTTTTTCCAAGGCTGTGACACGAGGTATGTCGATGGCTTTCTGTTTGTGGAGCGCTGCGCTTACAGGGCGTAGTTTCGAATCGATGAGTTCAGCAATCTTGATAGCTGACGCCTTTAAATTCGTAGAATCTTTAGCTGATAGATCTTTTAGGTAGTTAGAGATCTCAAGCACTGCTGGTTCAATGCTTTGCGTTACGATCTGTGAAATTTCAATTCGCTGCTGTTCTACTAACTCTTGCGCGGAATCTCTTGCCTCAATCAATGCCTCACGTTCACTGACTAATTCAGCTTGGGTTTGGGCATGATCTTTAATGATTGCTGCAATCAATACCGTAACCGAAAGCGTCAAAGTTCCAAGTAATGCGCCAGCAAATGCTCGATAAACAAACTGTTGATCAGGAGCAAGTCCCACCATCAACGACAACTGACCCACCGCTAACGAACGACTGACAGATCCAATGGCGAAGATAACAAGGGTTGCAAACGGTTTCGGTGAATAAGGTCCCGCTGGTAGAAATATCAATCGCAGGGCCAGCAATACCAGAGCCGCAAACGCATGGGCCAGAATTCCAACAACTACCCAACCAATGCGCGAGGTTCCAAAACGGTTGCCGTCGAAGGTAACCACAATAAGGATGCCGATTGGCAGTGTCCATAAAAATACGCGCTTGGTGAACGCTTCACTGCTGCCGACTAAGCGTAAAGTTTCGCCAAGTGATCTGGCGCCGGCTTTGGTGTCGTCACTCATTGACAATCGGCAGGCCGGCTGCCTCGATGTAGGCACGAGCTGCTGCGGTTCGTGTACTTACTGTTGGATCACCCTCGATACCCGCAGCCATTAAGGTTCGACGGATCAAGTGTTCAACCGCCCGAACAGTTGAATCACGTTGTTCTGCGATTTCGGCATTAGACATACCAAGGGCGATGCTTCGCAAAACTGATATTTGTGATTTAGAAAGATCTGCAAGTGGTCGATCAGGATCTAAGTGATGACGAAGCTCATGATCAATATCATCGCGTAGCACGCGTTCAATAATCTCTGTCAAGATACCCGGTTGCGAGATTGTTTCTTTGCGAATGTAGGCAGCGCGCTTTGGAATAGAACTTGCATCTTGCCCAGCAAATCTTGGATCAGGTAAGTGAGTCAAGAAAACAATTGCGATTTGTGGTGATGAAGTTGCAATGTATTCCGCAAGATCAAGTCCAGTTGGACCATTGCCTAATTCGATATCAAGTAATGCAACATCGGGATCAACTTCAAGGATTACGCGCTTGGCTTCCGCAGCTGAAGCAGCAACACTTACCGAAAACTTGCTGCCTTTTAAACTGTCAGCAATTAGTGAGCGTAATAACGGATCGTCTTCGACAACTAAGACTTTTCGAGACTCGAAGTTTGCTACCGAATTCGTCGCAACCGACATTGCGCAGACTCGGTTAGGCGTCGATTTGGTCAGCAACACCGCGAAGCACGGCTACGAGCTTCTCGGTCTGCTTGTCATCTGGGTAACGGCCACGACGAAGATTTCCCGCGTAACCATCAAGAAGTTTGATGACATCTTCCAAAACAATGGCCATGTCTTCAGCATCTCTGCGGCCACCCTTGGAAACACTTGGTGGTGCTTCCAGGATTCGCAATGACAATGCCTGCATACCCTTCTTGCCATCGGCCACGCCAAACTCACAGCGAGTGCCGTTCTTCAAAGTTAAGGTGCCAGCTGGGAGTGCGGAGGCATGCAAAAATACCTCTTCGCCTTCATCCGTTTGAAGAAAGCCGAAGCCCTTCTCGGAATCGTAAAACTTCACTTTGCCTGTAGGCACGGTGTTCTCCTTGCGCTGGTTACTTTATGTGACATTCGTTAAACGATTGCCTTACTCAAGGGTAGATGAAAAGTCCGAATCCGCCCAAACCTGCGATTTCAATGCACAATCCGCACAGGAAAGCAATAAATCTCAAGTGGCGCTAAGCAACCTAAACCGCGTAACGTAGCAAGATGAGCACTTCTAAAAAGGCTGAAACGGTCATGCGCCCACGGTCTTTGGCAGATGATCTACGCCAGCGAAGTGACGAAGCACTGGAAGTCTTATTCGCAACGCGTCCAGACTTGCTGCACCCGGTTCCTACTGATCTTGGCCAGCTAGCAGTTCGGGCAACCACATCGCCAAGTGTTGGTGCCGCGCTTGATGCTCTGAACCACATTGAACTTAGTGTTTGTGAAGTCTTAGCTGCGCTGCCAGATCCTGCTGCTCGCGTTGAAGTTCATGCCGGACTTAAAGGCGCAGTTGGTTACAACGCCAAAGCAATCGATGCAGCAATTGATCGTTTGCTTTCCAGTGCATTGGTTTGGGGCGATGACGAAGAACTTCACTTAGTTCGAGTTGCTCGCGAATCTTTTGGCGCTTACCCATGTGGTCTGGCTGCATCGTTTGCAGATTCGCGTCGCAAAGTTCGGGAGTATGCGAATAAGAAAACGCTCGCTGAGAAGACTCTTGCTAGCGGTCCAGATGAAGTTCGCGACATCATGAACCAACTTTTGTGGGGAACTCCAGCTGGAACAATGCGCCAAGCGAACCGTTCCGTTCGCATTGAAGATGCCAAGTCACCATTGGAATGGTTGCTTGCTCATGAGTTGATCGTTCCAGTTAGTGATAACTCAGTTGTCGTGCCACGCGAAGTTTCAATTTCATTGCGTAACGGATTACTTCTAAAGGAAATCAAAACCGACAGTGGTCAGCCAGTTTTAAGTTCGGTTGATTTCAAGCGAGTTAATGACACCGGAGCGCACGCTGCTTTAGATTTTGTTCGTCTTGTTGAAACTTTGCTTGAAGCTTGGTCCATTGAACCGCCATCACAACTTCGTGGTGGTGGACTCGCGATTCGCGATCTAGCGGCCGCAAAGGATTTGCTTCGAGTATCCGAACATTTAACTGCATTAGTTATTGAAGTTGCATTTGCTTCTGGCTTACTTGCTGCGGATGCAACTGATGGTTGGTTACCAACTACTGCATATGATCGCTGGCTGAGCATTGATGATGCTTCCCGTTGGACGTTGCTTGCCCAAGCCTGGCGAGACATGGCTCGCGCACCTCACGTTGTTGGTGGCGACGGTGGCGATCGAATCAATTCCTTAACTTCAGCAGTTGAACGTGGCTTTATCAATCCACTACGTATTTCGCTTTTGGACATCTACTTAGGTCTTGATGATGGTGCCACAACTAGTGCTGCAATCATTACTGATCATCTAGATTGGCATCGCCCGCGACGTTCTTCGATGGTTCGCGCAGCTGCCGTTTCTGCTGTGCTGGATGAAGCAGCAACTCTTGGAATCACTGCGCTTGGATCGTTAACTTCATTTGGTCGCGCTGTAGCCAAGGGTGATGACCCAACCAAGGTTTTAGGTTCACTTCTGCCTAATCCAGTTGACCATGTAATTGTGCAAGCGGATTTAACAGCGTTGGCACCTGGACGGCTAGCTGCAAACCAGCGCCGAACTATGGCTGTAATTGCTGATGTTGAATCAACTGGCGCTGCAACTACTTACCGCTTCACCGAAAACTCAATCCGCAGAGCGTTAGATCAAGGCCAATCAGCCAACGACATTATTGAATTCTTGGCAGCTCTTTCCAAGACCCCTTTGCCACAACCACTCACCTATTTAATTGAAGATGTAGCTCGTAAGCACGGAGTATTGCGTGTTGGTGTGGCATCGATTTACCTGCGTTGTGATGACGAGCAATTAGTTGCAGCGGTCCAGGCTGATCGACGTTTGGCATCGCTAAAGTTCCGATCCCTTGCGCCAGGAATCGTCGTTAGCTCATCGCCTGCTGACATCGTGCTGGAAAAGCTTCGCGCCTGTGGTTATGCCCCAGTTGCCGAGAGCGCAGAAGGCGCAGTACTTATTCATCGTCCAGATACCAAGCGCACGTCGGTTCGCGCCACTGCCTCACCAGTTACTGTCACCGGACCATCGAGTCGTTTGGTTACTGCTGCCGTGAAGGCATTGCGCGCTGGCGAACGCGTCGATGCCAGTAAGCCGGTTCCAACAAATGGTCCGCGCAGCACGACTTCCCAAACTTTGACTCTGCTTAATGATGCGTTAGCGCAAGGTAAAGAAGTTTGGATTGGTTACGCCGATAAAGGTGGAATGACCAGTGAACGAATTGTTGAGCCGCTAACAATTACCGGTGGTTTCTTAACTGCTTTTGATGTTCGAACTAACGAGGTGCGCACCTTCACTATTGCTCGAATCACTGGCGCTGAACTTGCTGAGAACGTTGACGAAGAAGGAACTGCATAATGACTGATGGACCGTTAATCGTTCAAAGCGACAAGACACTGCTACTTGAAATCGATCACGAGTTAAGCAGTGAGTGCCGACATGCGATCGCGCCATTTGCTGAGCTTGAACGCGCCCCAGAACACATTCACACTTATCGCATCACTCCACTTGGACTTTGGAATGCCCGCGCTGCACTACATGACGCCGAATCAGTCGTGGATACCTTGCTGAAATATTCCCGCTATCCAGTTCCGCATGCACTGCTTGTTGACATTGCTGAAACCATGGCACGTTATGGTCGCTTGCAATTACACATGCACCCAGTTCATGGCTTAGTGCTGACTGCAAATGATCGCACCGTACTGGAAGAGATTTTGCATTCAAAGAAAATCACGCCACTGGTTGGTAAGCGAATTGATGAAGACACCATTGCCGTTCACGCCAGCGAACGCGGGAATATCAAGCAAGCATTGTTGAAGCTTGGTTGGCCAGCTGAAGACTTGGCTGGTTATGTTGATGGCGAAGCTCACCCAATTGCACTTGCCGAGAATTCCTTTGAGCTTCGCACTTACCAACGCGAAGCTGCTGAAGGTTTTTGGCATGGTGGCTCTGGTGTTGTTGTGCTGCCTTGTGGTGCAGGCAAAACAATTGTTGGCGCCGCGGCCATGGCACTAGCTGGTGCAACGACTTTGATCCTTGTAACAAACACTGTGTCCGCTCGACAGTGGAAAGCTGAATTACTCAAGCGCACCACACTGACTGAAGAAGAGATCGGTGAATACTCCGGCGCCCGCAAAGAAATTCGCCCGGTAACAATTGCGACTTACCAAGTTATGACGACTCGTCGTCAGGGTGTTTACGCACACTTGGAATTGTTCGATGCCCGCGACTGGGGTTTGATTATTTATGACGAAGTTCATTTACTTCCAGCGCCGGTGTTTAGATTTACAGCTGACATTCAAGCTCGTCGACGCCTTGGACTAACTGCAACCTTGGTTCGCGAAGATGGCATGGAAGGTGAAGTCTTTTCACTGATCGGTCCAAAGCGTTATGACGCGCCTTGGAAAGACATCGAAGCTCAGGGTTACATCGCGCCGGCCGATTGCGCGGAAGTTCGCGTGACTTTGCCAGATGCTGAGCGTTTGGCTTATGCAATGGCAGAACCTGAAGAGCGTTACCGCCTTGCCAGTACTACTTCATATAAGAATCGCGTTGTTGAGCACCTAGTTAACTTACATCCGGACGATCACATCCTGGTAATTGGTCAGTACTTGGATCAACTTGATGAGATCAGTACTCACTTGGGTGTGCCAACAATTACCGGAGCGACTCCGATCAAGGAGCGAGAGCGGTTGTTCCAATCCTTCCGCGAAGGTGAAACTCGAGTTCTAGTGGTTTCAAAGGTTGCTAACTTTTCAATTGACTTACCAGAAGCTGGCGTAGCGATTCAGATCAGTGGCACGTTTGGTTCTAGGCAAGAAGAAGCACAACGGCTAGGTCGAATCCTTCGACCAAAGGGTGACAAGCGTTCGGCGCATTTCTACACCATCGTTACTCGCGACACCGTAGATGCAGATTTCGCAGCTCACCGTCAAAGGTTCTTGGCCGAACAGGGTTATGCCTACCGAATTATTGACGCGGATGACCTTTTATATGGAAATCCAGTGGCCGATTAGCCCTGCATAAGGGGGGTTTCCCCGTAACGGGGACGCCGTAATTCCACGCAGTTAATACGATGAACGCTCACGGG
>WLGZ01000110.1 GCA_009702945.1 Actinomycetota bacterium
AAGTTATCAAGACTGTTACTGGTGAAGAAGTTGCATTCGAGGACTTAGGTGGCGCTCGTACTCATAACACCAAATCAGGTGTAGCTCATTACATGGCATCAGATGAAGATGATGCTTTGGAATATGTAAAGAACCTTCTGTCATTCCTACCAAGTAACAACATGGATGAGGTTCCTTACCTAGACATTGAAGCGGACATGGAAATCTCTGAAGCAGATTTGTTGCTTGACACCATCATTCCGGATTCACCAAACCAGCCGTACGACATGCATAAGGTAATCGAGACCATTGTTGACGATGGTGAGTTTTTGGAAACCCAAGCGCTATTCGCACCAAACATCATTTGTGGATATGGTCGCGTCGAAGGTCGCCCAGTTGGTGTTGTTGCGAGTCAGCCAATGCAGTTTGCCGGAACCCTTGATATCGATGCCAGCGAAAAAGCTGCTCGATTCGTCCGAACTTGTGACGCATTCAATGTTCCAGTCATCACTTTGGTCGACGTTCCAGGATTCTTACCTGGAACTGATCAAGAATGGCAAGGCATCATCCGCCGCGGTGCGAAACTGCTTTATGCCTACGCCGAAGCAACTGTCCCATTGGTGACAATCATTACTCGCAAGGCTTACGGTGGCGCTTACGACGTTATGGGATCAAAGCATCTTGGTGCTGACATTAACTTGGCTTGGCCAAGTGCCCAGATTGCTGTCATGGGTGCGCAGGGCGCAGTCAACGTGCTTTACCGTAAGGAATTGGCTGACGCTAAAGATCCAGAAGCTGAGCGCGCACGTCTACTTCAGGAATATGACGACAAGTTTGCCAATCCATACATCGCAGCCGAGCGTGGATACATCGACCGGGTAATTGTGCCGAGCGAAACTCGCGTGATGGTAATTCGCGCACTTCGTTCCCTGCGTGGCAAGCGACAAATTTTGCCTCCAAAGAAACATGGAAATATCCCACTGTGAGTCAGGAAATTAGAGTCGTACGCGGCCAGCCAACAGATGAAGAGTTGGCTGCAGTACTCATGGTGATTACTGCGCAAGCAGCAGCTGCAAGTTTGGCAAGTAAGCGCTCGCAGTTGCGTCCGGAATGGAATGCTGCTCATCGTGGCGTGCGTAAATCATTTGAGCATGGTGCAGGAACTTGGCGCCGCTCGGCCCTGCCTCATCCATACTAAATCTTTAGCGTTAGTAGATAAATGTCTCGCACTGTTTTACTTGCCTCAGCATCAACATCTCGTTATTCGCTTTTGGTGAATGCTGGCATCACGCCGTTGGTTCAAGTGAGCCATGTTGATGAAGACGCAATCGCAAAAAAGTTAAGTCCGATCAATACTGCTGATCTGTGTGTAGCCCTAGCAACCGCAAAAGGTGAAGCGGTGGTCAAGGAAATAACAGTGACCGAGAATCGAAATCTCTTGGTGATTGCAGCGGACTCAATGCTCGAGTTTGATGGCCAATCATTTGGTAAACCGGGCAGTCCTGATGTTGCGATAGCTCGCTGGAAAGCCATGCGCGGAAAATCTGGATACCTACATACCGGTCACTGGGTTATGGATTTAGTTAGTGGGCAAGTCAGAAGTGGTGTAGCTGGCGCCGAAGTGGAATTTGCAGACATCTCTGATGCCGAAATCACCGCCTATGTAAACACGGGAGAACCACTGTCAGTAGCTGGTGGTTTTACACATGAAGGTAAATCTGCAGCCTTCATAACCAAAATGACTGGTGATAGTCCAGCAGTTGGCGGGATATCTTTGGCTTTACTTCGAGAATTCGCCAAGGATATGAGCATTGAATGGACCCAACTTTGGGACTTATAGACTTGAGAGACCAAAGGCCGTTCTAGGAGTTCAAGTGGGCACCAGTCGCAAGATTGAAAAAGTTCTAATTGCTAATCGTGGCGAAATTGCGATTCGAGTAGCCCGCGCCTGCGCTGACTCTGGCATTGCCAGCGTTGCAGTTTATGCCGATCCTGATCGTGATGCTCAGCACGTAAAAGCAGCTGACGAAGCGTTTGCGCTTGGTGGCAGCAGCGCTGCTGAGAGCTACCTAGTAATTGAAAAACTCATTGATGCAGCCAAGAAATCTGGAGCCAATGCAGTTCACCCTGGTTACGGTTTCCTTTCCGAGAATGCCGAATTTGCCCAAGCAGTAATTGATGCCGGCTTGATTTGGATTGGCCCACCGCCACAAGCCATTCGCGATTTAGGTGACAAGGTTTCGGCGCGCCACATTGCTTCTCGCGCCGGTGCGCCACAGGTGCAAGGAACTCCTGATCCAGTTAAAGACAGTAAAGAAGTTGTTGCGTTTGCGAAGAAGCATGGCCTGCCAATTGCAATCAAAGCTGCGTTTGGTGGCGGTGGACGTGGACTTAAGGTTGCCCGCAACTTAGAAGAAATTCCCGAACTTTTTGATTCTGCGGTGCGCGAAGCTATTGCTGCGTTTGGTCGCGGTGAATGTTTCGTTGAACGTTACCTAGACAATCCACGTCACGTTGAGACTCAGTGCCTAGCTGACGAACATGGAAACGTAGTAATTGTTTCAACTCGCGACTGCTCACTGCAACGTCGTCACCAAAAACTTGTTGAAGAAGCTCCAGCGCCATTCTTGTCACAGGCCCAGATTGATGAACTTTACGCATCCAGCAAAGCCATCATGAAAGAAGCAAAATATGTTGGTGCTGGAACTTGCGAGTTCCTAATCGGAATTGATGGCACGATTTCATTCTTGGAAGTCAATACCCGACTTCAGGTTGAACATCCAGTTTCTGAAGAAGTCGCAGGTATTGACTTAGTGCGCGAACAATTCCGAATTGCTCAAGGTGAAGCACTTGGCTATGGCGATCCAGAACTTCGTGGCCACTCCATTGAATTCCGCATCAATGGTGAAGATCCAGGTCGCGGTTTCTTACCGGCCCCAGGTTCACTAACTGTTTGGAATCCACCAAGTGGTCCAGGCGTTCGCCTAGATTCAGGTTTCACCAAGGGTGATGTAATCGGTGGCAACTTCGATTCCCTATTGGCAAAGCTGATTGTTACTGGACGCGATCGCCAAGAAGCGCTTGAGCGTTCCCGCCGAGCACTGGCTGAGTTTGAAATTGATGGCATTGCCACCGCACTAACTTTCCACCGCGCAGTTGTAAGCGATCCAGCTTTCGCACCAGCTGATGCTGCTACCCCATTTTCAGTTCACACTCGTTGGATTGAAACTGAATTCAACAACACGATCCCGGCCTTCTCAGGTGGCGCAGGCGAACTTGCTGAACCAGAGGCTCGTAACCCAATCACAGTTGAAGTTAACGGTCGACGGATCGAAGTTGTTTTACCTGGTGACATGTCAATTGGATCTGGCGGTGGCGCTAAGAAGTCAGCTCGCAAGATTGGTAAGAAGTCTGGTGCTGCTGGAAGTGGCGACGCTGTTGTGGCTCCGATGCAGGGAACTATCGTCAAGATTGCGGTAACTGAAGGCCAAGAAGTAGCTCAAGGTGACCTAGTTGTGGTCCTAGAGGCCATGAAGATGGAACAGCCACTAACTGCTCATAAGTCCGGCATTGTTACTGGTCTTAACGCTGAAGTTGGAACCACGGTTCCAACTGGCACCGAATTAATGGAAATTAAATAAACCTAATTCAGGTTTTGGGTTTGGTGTAACTGCCTAGCAGCTTCAGCAATTGATCCTGATAGTGACGGGTAGACCGTTATGGTCTGTGACATCTGGTCAACTGTAAGTCTGTGTTCAACTGCAAGCGCAATCGAAAAGATGAGTTCACTTGCCTTTGGTGCCACGACAACGCCACCCACAATTACGCCGGAATCTGGTCGACAAAAAATCTTTACGAACCCTTCCGAGATACCTTGCATTTTTGCTCGAGCATTTGTCGCAAGTGGAAGGTTCAAAACATTGGCAGTTTCCTTGCCCGAGTCCACATCTGCTTGGCTCACACCCACAGTTGCAATTTATGGATCGGTGCAAAAGTTGCTAGAAACAGTTTCAAGATTCAACGGGTGCACGGAATCACCAAGTGCATGC
>WLGZ01000111.1 GCA_009702945.1 Actinomycetota bacterium
CGTTGATTTAGTGCGAAATGACCTTGGGCAAGTTTGTGAATCTGGTTCGGTGAAGGTTGTCGATCTTTTGCGACTCGAAGAACATCCAGGTCTTGTGCACTTGGTATCTGACGTAGAGGGAACTTTGCCCGCCGAATCTGGCTGGCGAGAAATTTTGGCTGCGTTAACACCACCAGGTTCAGTAAGTGGCGCTCCAAAAAGTAGCGCCCTGGAAGTTATTGAACGACTTGAGAATAGTTCCCGAGGAATTTATTGCGGAGGATTTGGTTGGGTGAATGCCGATAACAAATCAGCCGAACTTGCCGTTGGCATTCGAACTTTCTGGCAAGAATTTTCGGCAGGTACTAAATCCTTAAACTTTGGAACTGGCGCCGGAATTACTTGGGCAAGTGATCCAGCTGGTGAATGGCAAGAAACTGAGTTGAAGGCCGAGCGCTTGCTATCAATTGCGGCCATGTCATCTGATGCAAAGATTGCAACTAGCTCGTAGATAGTCTTATACCTATGGCAGTTACACACTTTTGGATAAACGATGAACTCGTCCCAATCGCGGATGCCAAAGTTAGCGTTCTTGATCATGGATTCACCGTCGCCGACGGAGTATTCGAAACCTTATTGGTTAATGATGGAAAAGTATTTGCGATTGATCGGCATTTAGCTCGCCTAGCCAAATCTGCCTCAGGTCTAGGTATAGCAATGCCAGATGTATCTGCAATCAACAAAGGTATCTCGCAAGTTTTAATGGGTAATCCATCCATCGATTTCGGCCGACTTCGAATAACTATTACAAGTGGCGCTGGTCCGTTGGGATCTGACCGCACTTCTAATTCTGCAACTCTGGTTATTTCGCTAGCCGAACAAGCAGCTTGGCCAGCCAGCACCAAAATTCTTTTGGTGCCATGGACTCGTAATGAGAATTCGCCACTTGCTGGCTTAAAGACCACGTCCTATGCCGAAAACGTTTATGCACTAGATGCCGCAAAGCGTCATGGATTTTCGGAAGCAGTCTTTTGTGACACTTCCGGACGGCTGTGTGAGGGAACTGGCTCCAACATTTTCCTTGTTAAGAACGATCAGATCTTCACGCCATCTGATGCAAGTGGATTGTTGCGGGGGATCACACGGGATTTGGTTATTGAGTGGGCTAACGACTCAGGCTTCACGGTTGTTGAGAGAGACGTTAATCCGATGGAACTGTGGGATGCTGATGAAGTGTTCATAACTTCCTCAACTAGAGACGTTCATCCAGTATCTGAATTAGCAAAGCTAGATGCCTCAGGAAATGTTGTAGAACGCAGGACTTTAGCGCCGGGATTAGTAACCGAAAAATTGGGTAACATTTTTTTGACCCTGAGAGCAGAGACAATTAATCCATGAAGAGTCAGACCAAGGAAGCCAAGCAGCGTAAATCTTTAGCTGATCGGCTGTACGGCAATTACATGGGCCGACGAAACTCGGTTCGCACCAATCGAGCACTTGATGCGACTTGGCGCGGCATCATTTTGGTCGTCGGACTCACCATGGTGGGACTTGGACTCTTCTTTTTGCTTTTCCCTGGTCCGGGTTGGGCAGTGATCATTATTGGGCTGATCGTGTTGGCGACGGAATACGCGTGGGCGCAAAGAATACTTAACCCAGTTCGCGAGTTTTCTTCACGAATCGCTCGCTTAGTAGTTAGCCAGGAGTACCGCACCAAGCGCAGCAACATCATCTTGATCATTACGATCGTCATTGTCACGATTGCATATGCATATTGGGCTAAATGGGGCGCAACTATGAAAGGCTTCGAACCGATATTGGTTCCGATCGAAAATCTCTTCAACCTAGAAATCTAGTTCTGGTTCCAGACTCTCGCGAGCGGGTAAATATATGGCCATTTGCCTTTGCTCCCGTAGACTTTGAGGGTTACCGTTTGAAAAGGAACGCTCCGTGCCACAAGTTCTCGTAGGACCCGATCGAATCTCAACTGAGATCGATGCTGGCGCCTGCGCTTACGACGTTGTAGGGGATAAGGCCCGCCAAGTTGTTGTGGCCCGCGTCAATGGTGAAATCGTTGATTTAAGTCATCCGCTTGCAGATGGCGATGCCGTTGAGCCAATCCTGATTAGTGATCCTGAAGGACTTTCAGTACTCCGGCACAGCGTCGCACACATCGTGGCGCAAGCTACCCAAGCGATCTTTGATGACGTCAAACTCGGAATTGGTCCACCAATTAAAGATGGCTTCTTTTACGACTTTGGCACTACTCGCACATTTACACCGGATGATTTAGCGACCATTGAAAAGAAATGTGTTGAGATTATCAACTCGGGACAAAAGTTCTCACGTCGCGTAACTAATCGCGAAGCTGCGCGCTCTGAATTAAGTAATGAACCTTTCAAGATTCGTTTGTTAGGTGCTGACGAAGATGCAACTGTTATGTCTGAGGATGTAATGGAAGTTGGCGGCGGCGAATTAACGATTTATGACAACATCGATCTTCGCAGTGGTGAACTTCGCTGGTGCGATTTATGTCGTGGCCCACATGTGCCTGACACTCGTTACATTGATGCTCGCGCCATTAAGTTAATGCGTACTTCAGCTGCTTATTGGCTGGGCGATCAAAAGAACGAATCGATGCAGCGAGTTTATGGAACTGCTTGGCCAACTAAAGATGGTTTAAAGCAGTACTTGAATATGTTGGAAGAAGCCGAGAAGCGCGATCATCGTCGACTTGGTGTTGATTTAGATCTCTTCTCGTTCCCAGACGAAATCGGCTCTGGCCTCGCAGTATTCCATCCAAAGGGTGGAATCATTCGCCGACAGATGGAAGATTATTCCCGCATCCGTCACGAAAATGCTGGCTATCAATTTGTGTACACCCCACACATCACTAAGGGTGCATTGTTTGAGCAGTCAGGTCACTTGGATTGGTATCGCGAAGGAATGTTCCCAGCGATGCATCTTGATGAAGAATTACATGAAGACGGCACAGTTAAACGCCAAGGTCAGGATTACTACCTAAAGCCAATGAACTGCCCATTCCACAACTTGATTTACAAGTCACGTGGTCGTTCTTATCGTGAGTTGCCGCTACGTCTCTTTGAATTTGGATCGGTTTATCGTTACGAACGTTCCGGCGTTATCCATGGCTTAACGCGAGTTCGCGGTATGACGCAAGATGATGCTCATATTTATTGCACCCCAGAACAAATGGGTGGGGAATTGCAAAACCTATTAGGTTTCGTATTGGATCTGTTGCGCGATTACGGTCTGGATGATTTCTATCTAGAACTTTCAACTCGCAATCCCGAGAAATCTATTGGAACTGAAGCTGAGTGGGAACAGGCAACTGCAGCACTGGCTGAAGCAGCACAGAAGTCTGGCCTAGAACTAGTTCCAGATCCAGGCGGCGCTGCGTTCTATGGACCGAAGATATCTGTACAAGCTCGCGATGCAATTGGACGTACTTGGCAGATGTCAACGATTCAGGTGGACTTCCAGTTGCCACAGCGATTTGAATTGGAATACCAGGCATCAGACGGTACTCGCAGTCGCCCAATCATGATTCACCGCGCGTTATTTGGTTCCATCGAACGCTTCTTTGGAGTTTTGCTGGAGCATTACGCCGGAGCATTCCCACCATGGCTAGCTCCAGTGCAAGTAGTTGGCATTCCAATTGCTGGAGCACATGTTGATTACTTGGAAGATGTTGCTGTGCAACTTCGAGCTAAGGGTATTCGGGTTGAAGTAGACGGCTCAGACGAACGGATGCAAAAGAAGATCCGCACTGCACAAACTCAGAAAGTTCCGTTCATGCTGATCGCCGGAGACGAAGACATTGCTGCTGGCGCTGTTTCCTTCCGATATCGTGATGGCACGCAAGAGAACGCTGTGCCGGTAGCCGATGCGATTAACAAGATCGCTGAGATTGTTACCTCGCGCGTTCAAATCTGAGGTTTAGATGTCAACTGATCCTCGTGGCCCACATGCTTGGGACCGGCTATGGGCGCCGC
>WLGZ01000112.1 GCA_009702945.1 Actinomycetota bacterium
CAAGCTCGACCGCTTTACTCAATACTCCGTCAATGTCGCTGGTGAACAGATAGATAAACGAGCCTTCGATAGAAGGCTTGTAAACATCACCTTTGCAAAGGGCGCCGCTAATGCCGGCTCCATTGTTTTCAAATGGGAAAAACGCCATCTCGTAGCCGTGAATTGAACCGCGTTCTAGTTCAATATCTAGGAGCAATTGATAGAAATTGATTGCTCGATCCAGGTCAGTAACCGGAATCTCAAAGTATGCGCCGATGTTTGTAGCCATAGATAAAAAGTACCTGATGGATTGATCGAACCATTTATCCGTTGCTGTTGCTTCCGCTCAACAGCACCGATACCTCCACTGTAGTCAGAGTTACCTGTGTTGCAAAAATGACATAACTACCTGCCTTGGTATTACTGGGATCTATTGGGCCAAGTTTGAAAAATCCAGTATTCACGGCAAAGTTAAGACATGGCCATAGTTGGAATCGGTGTTGATGTCGTGGACTTGGCACGCTTTTCAGACGTTGTTGATCGCACCCCTGGAATTATCGATCGGCTATTCACTAAAACGGAGCAAACTAGCGCTGAAGGTCATCAATTGCCCTTGATTTCATTGGCTGGCCGGTTTGCCGTTAAAGAAGCAGTGGCAAAAGCATTGGGCGCTCCAGTTGGCATGGAATGGCATGACTGCGAGGTCAGCAATGGCGGCGCACCACAAATTTCAGTTCGTGGCTCAGTAGCTAAAGTTGCAGACGACCAAGGCGTAACAAATTGGCATGTCTCGCTTAGCCATGATGGTCCGGTTGCAATCGCTTATGTAATCGCAGAGAAGGTTTAGGAAGTTAAATGTCTGCTCACGTAACTGCTCGTATTGATCTTGGTGCATTGGCACATAATGTTCGAGTTCTTAAGGCGCGCACTGATGGCCGAAAGTTAATGGTTGTCGTCAAAGCAGATGCCTATGGTCATGGCCTTGTTAAGTGCGGCCAAGCTGCAGTTAATGCTGGCGCAGATTATCTAGGTGTTGCGCTACTTGAAGAAGCAGTTGCACTGCGCGAAGGAAATGTTCCTGGCCCAATTCTTGCTTGGTTAAACACTCCTCATGATCGATTCGCAGAATGTATTGCTCGCGATATTGATTTGGGTGTTAACTCGGTTGCGACTTTAAAGGGCATTAGTAATGCGGCATATTCAGTTGATCGAATTGCTCGAGTTCACGTAAAAGTTGATACCGGCCTAAATCGAAACGGTGTGACGCTTGCAGATTTACCTGAGTTGATTTTGGCACTTAGCAAAGCCGAAGCCGAAGGCACAATAAAAGTTGTTGGCGTAATGTCTCACTTTGCTTACGCAGATGAGCCAAGCAATTCAACCATTGCTGATCAGATAGCTGAATTCAAAACAGCTGTTGATTTGTTAGAAGCAGCAAACTTTGAACTTGAAGTTAAGCATCTAGCTAACTCGGCAGCCACACTTGCTTTGCCAGAAACTTACTTCAACATGGTCCGCCCAGGCGTAGCTGCATATGGAGTTTCGCCCGGAGAAGAAGTTGGCGCTGCAACTGATTTTGATTTAAAGCCAGTGATGACACTTTGCGCACCGATTGCGTTGCTTAAGAAAGTTCCAGCAGGGACTGGGGTCTCATACGCACATCAGTACCACACCACAGCTGACACAACCTTGGCTTTGATTCCGGCGGGCTATGCAGATGGCGTGCCAAGAAGTGCAACGAATAATGGACCAGTTTTAGTCGGCGGCGAAATTCGCAAGGTTGCAGGTCGCGTCTGCATGGATCAGTTCGTATTGGATGTTGGAGACTTGGATGTTCAGCTCGGCGATGAAGTCGTGCTATTCGGCGATCCAGAACGAGGTGAGCCAAGTGTTGAGGATTGGGCCGTTGCTGCTGGCACAATTTCTTACGAAATTATCACTCGCATTGGTCCTCGCGTACATCGCGAATTCATCAACAACTCTTGGTAGTACCTGTGTCTTTTTCTGTTTCGACATCTGAACAAATGCAGGCATTTGGAAAACAAATCGGTGCGCTATTAACTGCCGGTGATGTTGTTGTGTTGAGCGGACCTTTGGGCGCAGGAAAAACTACTTTTGTACAGGGTTTGGCTGAAGAACTTGATGTACAGGGTTCGGTAACTAGTCCAACGTTTGTGGTTTCTAGGGTGCATAAACCTAAAGGAACTGGATTGGCTTTAGTGCACGTTGATGCTTACCGACTTTCAAGCCAGAGTGACTTAGTTGATCTTGATTTGGATGCCACAAAGAATGCCGCCTTCGTTATTGAGTGGGGTAAAGAGTTCGTTTCTGGATTTACCGAAAATTGGCTTGAAATAGATATAGATAGAGCTCAAGAACTGAGTGATGACTCTGATCCGGCAAGCGGAATCAGAACCATTTCAGTAACTGCTGTTGGCGATCGTTGGAAAGACTTACATCTAGCAAGGCCCAACGTATGAACGTTTTAGCAATTGATACTTCGGTAGGCGTCAGTGTTGCAATCTTGCGCAGCAATGGCGAGCTAACTCAGAGCCCGACGGTTGATCACGGGATGCAGGGCGAACTAACTGCAGAGTTGATCTCTCAAGTAGTCGCTGAATCAGGGTTAGAGATAAGTGACATAACTGATGTAGTTGTTGGTGTTGGGCCAGGGCCATTCACTGGATTGCGAGTGGGTCTTGTGACGGCGGCTGTGTTTGCCCATGCCCGGAACATTCCAATTCATGGCATCTGTTCGCTGGATGCAATTGCTTTTGATTACACAAAACCTTGTGTGGTGGTTACTGATGCCCGGCGTAAAGAGTTGTACTGGGCACGTTACGAAGATAAGCGCATAGGCGAGCCACAAGTTTCAAAGCCAGAAGATTTGTTAGCGCAATTTCCTGACTCTGATTTTGTGGGTCCAGGCGCGCAGCTTTATCCAGATTTCATCTCAGGAAAAGTCTCCGAATTGAAAGCTGGATCGTTAGCAAGACTTTTTGCATCTGGAACAGCGCAGCTCGTAGATGTTTCACCAATGTATTTGCGGAAACCGGATGCAGTGGAACCGACAACTAGAAAGTCGGTTCTCTAATGTTGGAAATTCGCCCAATGACACATGCTGACTTGGATCAAGTACTTGCTATCGAAATTGACTTGTTTCCGATTGATACCTGGAGTGAAGAACTGTTCCTCGGAGAGCTGGCTGAGGTTTCGATTTCCCGTGATGTTTCAGTGGCAGTTCTGGATTCGCAAATTGTTGGTTATGCCTCATTTAGATATGTAGGTAAACAAGGTGACGTAAACACTGTTGCAGTTGCCAAAGATCAGCAGGGCAAAGGAATTGGTACGGCTCTGATGGATTGGCTTGAATCGCAGGCAGTCCTGCGAAATGTTCGAGAGATCTTCTTAGAAGTTCGCAGTGACAATGATGCTGCGATGAAGATGTATGCATCGCGTGGTTATGAACGAATTGATATCCGTCGCAACTATTACGGAAACACAATTGACGCAAACATTATGCGAAAGCGAGTAGCTAATGTCTGAGCCATTGATTTTGGGAATTGAAACTTCGTGTGATGAAACCGGAATTGGAATAGTTCGCGGCACAACTTTGTTAGCTGATGAAGTTGCATCGAGTGTTGATGAACATGCCCGGTTCGGTGGGGTAGTACCGGAAATTGCCAGTCGCGCACATCTAGAAGCAATGGTGCCGACGATTGAACGTGCCTGTAAAACCGCCAACATCAAACTCGCAGACGTTGATGCAATTGCAGTTACATCTGGGCCAGGCTTAGCCGGAGCTTTACTTGTTGGAGTTGCTGCTGCAAAGTCTCTGGCAGTCGCGTTGGGCAAACCGATTTATGGAGTTAATCATTTAGCGGCGCACGTTTGCGTTGATCAACTTGAACACGGGCCCCTTGATGAACCAAGTGTGGCAATGCTGGTTTCGGGCGGTCAGTCGTCATTGCTGTTAGTCCCTGACA
>WLGZ01000113.1 GCA_009702945.1 Actinomycetota bacterium
GCACTTCATGCTGAAGCGTTTGTCTTTGCGACCCGACTTACTCGCTTAACTCGATTCTTAAGTACTGGCGATCCGGATATCGCTTATCGAAAAGTCGCGCAGAATACCCCCGATTGGTTTGGCGGCACCCGAATAGGCAAGACCATGTTGGAATTCATTCGAGATCATGGACAACGCGGTATCGCACGTGGCGCTGTAATCGTAATCGTTTCGGATGGTTGGGAAACTGATGATCCAGAGATACTTAAGCAAGCAATGCAAAGACTTGCCAGACTCTCACATCACATCATCTGGGTAAATCCTCGTAAAGCAGCTGCGAATTACGAACCATTAGTAGCTGGTATGGCTGCAGCCCTGCCATACGTAGATACTTTTGTGAGTGGACATTCGTTACGGGCGTTACAGGAAGTCATGGATGCGATCCGCAATGCCCAAGAGCGAACAATTGTTTCGCCTCGACAGGCAGCATCTTAAAGAACTGCAACCTGCATTAACTGCTTGAAAGTTTCTTCGCCCTCACCAGTGATTGAAATCCTTGGGTCGGAACTATCAATGCGTCCCCATAAGTAAAGATCCATCGCTTCAGCGTCTCCCGAGATAACTAAGCCAGCTGCAGAGTTCGGCTTCTCGGCTGCTGAAACTGTTGCGGCTTTATCGGTGAACTGCAGATCCCAAACCTGAGAACCAGACTTTGTTTTCGCAACAATCGAAACGATTCCAAAGTCTATGTTCGGAACTTCCGGCCAAGAACCGAGCAATGGCAGAAAATCTAAAACCTCATCCACTCCATCAAGTGCAAAGGCTTCATCAATCTTGGAGACAGTGCCGACGGCTTGTTCGGTATCAATGCGATGGATTACGGTTTCATGTGCCATGCGGCGAAACCAGAAATCTACGGTGTGGTCGCTGTGGTGCCAGGACCAAGTTGGCCGCTCGGGACGATTAATGTCCAAGGCTTTGGTGATTGCCTCAAAACCCCAAGTCATGAATTCCATAGCGTCATCGGTGCGGGGATAAGGCGCCAGATGTTCCTTGTTTTCAGCCTGACTTCCAGTCTCAACAACATGTGCCTGACCAAGGTAGACATGCGCCATGTGTTTGGCTAAGTCATTCGTCGTCCAACCTGGGCAACTTGGGACTTCAACTGGAGTTTCAGGGATTGCTGCAGCCAATATTTGGTAATCAGCATTTAGGTGAATTAAGTATTGTTTCCGAGAAAGTTCGGTTCCGGCTACAGATCTCATGTGCCTAAGCCTACGGATTAGACTTTGAGCATGTTTGCATCCTTGTCAGATCGCCTAGGCGCCACCTTTAAGCAGTTGCGTGGCAAGGGACGACTAACCGAGAACGACATTGACGAGACTGTAAGAGAAATTCGCATCGCACTACTTGATGCCGACGTCGCACTGCCGGTAGTCCGTGAGTTTTGCGCCCGAATCAAAGAGCGCGCACTTGGATCTGAAGTATCCGCAGCCCTTAATCCAGCGCAACAAATCATCAAGATCGTCAACGAAGAATTAATTGGGATTCTTGGTGGCGAAACCAGGCGACTAAAGCTTGCTAAAAATCCTCCGACCGTGATTTTGCTTGCTGGTCTACAAGGAGCTGGCAAAACCACACTTGCTGGAAAACTTGCTGCACACCTGCGATCGCAAGGTCATCAACCAATGTTGGTTGCAGCTGACCTGCAGCGACCAAATGCGGTTGATCAATTGAAAATTGTTGGCGAGCAATCAAACACAGTTGTTTTTGCTCCGGAGCCAGGTAATGGTGTTGGCGATCCAGTTAAAGTAACGCGCGATGCAATGAAATTTGCTAAAGACAAACTTCATGATGTTGTAATTGTCGATACTGCCGGACGCCTATCTATTGATAGCGAATTAATGGATCAGCTGGCGAAAGTTAAAGCTGAAGCCAAGCCAGATGAAACTCTTCTGGTGATTGATGCAATGACAGGTCAAGATGCGGTCAACACTGCTGAGACTTTTGCTCGCGACATTGGAATTGATGCAGTTGTCCTAACCAAGCTTGATGGTGATGCTCGTGGTGGCGCGGCGCTTTCAGTTGCAACCATCACAGGTAAGCCGATCATGTTTGCCTCTACGGGTGAGAAGTTAACTGACTTTGAAGTTTTCCATCCAGACCGAATGGCTTCCAGAATTTTGGATATGGGTGATTTGCTAACTCTGATTGAGCAGGCAGAGCAAACACTTGATAAAGATCAAACCGAAAAGTTCGCCAAGAAAGTTAAAGACGGCGAAGACTTCACGCTAACCGACTTCATGCAACAGATGCAACAGATTCGCAAAATGGGATCTATGACAAAGATGCTTGGCATGTTGCCTGGTATGGCTGAAATGAAAAAGCAGATTGAAAATGTTGACGAGCGCGAAATTGATCGCGTCGAAGCAATAATTTCTTCAATGACTCCTGCTGAGCGCGAAGATCCGAAATTACTTAATGGATCACGACGTGCTCGCATCGCTAAGGGATCAGGTATGCAAGTTAGCGATGTAAACACTTTGATGGACCGCTTTGTCGTTGCGCAAAAAATGATGAAGCAAATGGCTAAGGGTGGTTCAGTTCCTGGCATGCCACCGATGCCAGGTATGCCAGGCATGCGTCCGCAACAAAAGAAAGTTCAAAAACCAGGCAAGGGTGCAAAGAAATCAGGTAACCCAGCTAAACGAGCAGCTCAAGATTCAGGAATTGAATTCGAAGAGCCAAGTGCAACGCTTACTGAGATACCGAGTGCCTTCCGAGACTTTCTGAAATAGCCTTTGGGTCACCAACTTGAACGACGATGGAGTCGAATTCATTTCCAAGTAAGTTAAATCGAATTGTGTAGTCAGCAAGCTTCTTTCGAACGTTCCAAAAATGCTTAACGCCGTGGCGCTGACGATATGTTCCAGCGATAACACCAAAGCCATAGGTCCCTGGAGCGCGCATGCCGCGACATTCCCTCACTAATTCCGGACCCAAATCTAGTGAAATCAACTGGTCACGGCGGAAGGAAATATCTCGCTTTGAGGCATTAAGAAACTTGTCGTATCGGGAAAACCTAATAGTTACGAGGGTTTCGGTTATTACGACATCTGCGAACATAGCTATATTTTACCCCTGATTTAAAGGGTTCAATTGGGATCAATTCCTCCCAATTTCCTGATTTTTGCCTTGTCTGGCATGATTTATCAAGTAATCCCGACTTGGAAGCCGGCCCTCTACCCGCAACCTTGTTGGATTCATAGACATTAACTAGTTGCGCCCCCGCTGCAACAACGGTTTTATGTCACACCAATTATCAGGAGAAATAAAACTCGTGGCCGTAAAGATCAAACTTAAGCGCATGGGCAGCATCCGCAACCCGCAATACCGCGTAGTAATTGCCGACGCCCGTACCGCTCGCGATGGCCGTGCCATCGAAGAAATCGGTTTGTACCATCCAAAAGAAGAACCAAGTCTTATCAAGATCAATTCAGATCGCGTTCAGTACTGGCTAGGCGTTGGCGCACAGCCAACTGAACCAGTAATGGTGCTGCTAAAGATCACTGGTGACTGGCAGAAGTTCAAGGGCCTTCCAGGCGCTGAAGGAACTTTGCGAGTCAAGGAAGCAAAGGTCGACAAGAACACTAAGTTCGCAGAGACCGTTGCAGCTGTTGCTAACGAACCACGCACACCAACAATTCGCCCAAAGGTTGAGAAGCCGGTCGAAGAGGTAAAGGTTGAAGAAGAAGTTGCTGCCGCTCCAAGTGAAGAAGTAGCTGCTGAAGTTAGCACTGAAGCAACAGCTGAAGCTGTAATCGAAAATGTTGAAGAAGTTGTAGAAGAAACAGTTGAAGCAATTGCAGAAGATGCGGCTGAAGCTGTAGCTGAAGAGGCTTAAGCAATGCTTGACGAGACTTTAGAACACCTCGTTAAAGGAATTGTTGACCATCCAGACGATGTTGTCGTTCGCGAGAACAAC
>WLGZ01000114.1 GCA_009702945.1 Actinomycetota bacterium
CCTTCTTCAAACACCGGCATTGCCATTTGGCAAAACGAGAAGTGGGTCCAGCCTGGGATGGTTGGGTGGGTAAAAGTTAGTTGCTCGTTGGCAGCTTTGGTAATTCCAATTCCCATAACTGCAAGATCACGCGCTTCACTTGGATCGAGCGTGAATCCCAATTCTTTGGCATTAACAATTACGAAACTGTCGCCACCCCAAGCGGTATCTACAGTCAAAGTACCTAAGCCAGGAACTTCTAATTTGGTATCTAAAGTTGCAGCGAATGCTGGGACGTTATGCACTTTGATCTGAGTTGCCTTGCCGTCTTTACAAGTTGCAAATACTTCAACTAATCCAGCTGGCGCTTCCATGAAGAAATGAGTTTCTGGCTCAACCATCGGCACAATGCCAGTTTCCAGAACTACGGTCGCTACACACATTGAATTTGAGCCAGACATAAGTGGGGTGTCTTCTGGCTCCATGATTATGAATCCAACTGCAGCTCGTGGATCTTTAGGTGGCACCAACATGTTGACGTGGCGAAAAACTCCACCACGCGGTTCATTCAGAACAAACTGTCGAAGTTCATTGTCAGTTGCAATGAAACGTGACTGGTCATAAAGCGTCTCGCCTGGGGGTGGATTAACACCGCCAACAATTACGTCTCCAACTTCGCCTTCGGCATGACAACTAACAACGTGGATTGTTTTGATTGATCGCATGGGTTCAAGTTTAGGGTTTTGCAACCTTGCCCAAGGCAGGAACGGTGAATCTAGTGAACGTGGAAATCGAACGCTTGCGCCATCGCAGCATCGATTGCTTTAAGCGCTAATTCAACTCTGGTTTCTACTGAACCATCTAGTGCCATCCAGGACCTACCGGTGCTAATTAAGTCATCTTCGAATTCTCGAGTCATGGATATTCGAAGTTCCTCGGAATCTCGGATTTTGTCTTGGACAAAAGGGACACCATCAGGTTGGGTTACAAAATAGATTCGGTTTTGGGAATCGCCCGGCATTGGCAGGGCAGCTTTTTCTCCCAAGTAACGACGTTCCCAAATGATTGTGGCGAACACATCAGTGTCGCAACATACAACAGGTCCACCGGTACGAGCCGCGACATCCTCAAGCTGTTGTTGCACGATTGCAATTTCGACAAAGTCGTTAGTTGTCCAAGGCACTGCGTACTCACTTAAGCCCATTGCCTCAGCTTGCTCTTTCTTACGCATAGTGAGATCGCGACCATATTCACGAATCCAGTTAGTGGTTGCAAAGTTGCCTTGGCGCTTCATCAATTCAGATTGAACTGCCAAAGTTGTGGTCGTGGTTCCAGTTGATTCAGCACCAATAAATACTGCGCGAATTGCAAGCAGTTCTCTGGATCCTGGTCCAAGTAGATGCCAATTGCTAATCAGGTCTTCGCGAATCTGCGTTGAAGAGACGGGAACCTGGGTGCGATCTGGATCGAAGCTGTGGTGATGTAGGCCAAGAAGTTTGGCAAACTCATCACCATTGGTTTCAGAAGTTACCAAGAGGTCTACTGGCGGAGTGTGACGAAGGTGGGCTTCGATAACTCGAGCATTTGATTTTGCAACTGCGCTATTACCTGGATCGTAAGGTGTGGATTCATAGCCATGAACGATCGTCATGGCTGCTTCATTGACACCTTCAGCAACACAGTCTTGCAAGAGTGCTCGAGCCCGATCGTTTGCAGCTAATCGATCATGTGGCGCAGCTAAAACTACGACAACTACGTGATCTCGCTTTTCAATGGCCGATTTAATCAGCTTCACATGACCCATGTGAGGTGGATTAAATGTTCCAGTTACTAATGCGGCCGGCATCTTCAAAGCCTATCTGGATTTATGGACACCAAAAAATGCCCTAATTTACGGAACAAGTCTTGAACTTACGGAACTAGTAAGAGTTTTCCCGTAGTTTTGCGAGCTGCTAAGTCTGTGTGTGCGTCTTTGGCATCTTGCAGAGCGTAAGTGTTTCCAATTGCAAAGTTCAGTTTTCCAGCAAGATGTTCAGCAAAGATTTCATCTGCTCGCCATTGCATTTCGCCAGGACCGGCAATGTAATCCGCCAAAGTTGGGCGAGTAACAAACAAGGATCCCATTCGGCTTAAGGCTTGAAGATCGAAGGCGGGAACCATGCCACTTGCGCCACCGAAAAGTGCCATCATGCCGCGACGCTTAAGCGAAGCCAGGCTGCCTTCAAAAGTTGCTTGGCCGACACCGTCATAAACAACATCTACGCCGATTCCGTTAGTTAGTTCTTTGGCTTTAGCTGCTACATCTTCGATGTCATATCTAATGACCTGACTTGCGCCAGCAGTACGAGCAATTTCTGCTTTTTCGGCAGTTGATGCGGTACCGATAACGGTTGCGCCCCGATTGGAAATCATTTGGCAAAGCAGTTGTCCAACACCACCTGCTGCTGCATGAACTAAAGCTGTATCTCCAGGCTTGATTTCATAGAGCGATGCAATCAAGTAGTGCGCAGTCATACCTTGCAACATTGCAGCGCACGCAACATCAAGGGAAACACCTTCAGGAACTTTCACAACTGATGCAGCGTTAACTGCATGAATCTGTGAGTAGCTTCCTAGTGAGGATGGCCAAGCGACTTTATCTCCAACAGAGAAGCCTTGAACAGCAGAACCAACTTCAGTTACAACACCACTGCCCTCAAGTCCTGGAACGTAAGGACTTGGCATTGGGTAAATGCCTTGGCGTTGGTAAATGTCGATGAAGTTAACGCCACTAAACGCCAACTCAACTATGAGTTGACCTGGGCCACAAACTGGAACAGGTAGATCAGCTACCTTTAGGACCTCCGGTCCACCGGGCTGATCTACCTGTATCGCAAGCATTTAGTTAGCGTCCTGCAGTGCCTTCTACGTAATCATTGTCACCGGTCTTAACCCATGACATCAACTTACGTAGGTCGCGGCCAACAGCTTCGATTGGATGCTGTTCTGCTTTTGCCCGAAGTGACTTGAACTCTGGTGCACCTGCATCCTGGTCATCGATAAAGCGCTGAGCGAACTTGCCCTGCTGAATGTCAGTTAGCACAGCTTTCATTTCTGCTTTAACTGAAGCATTGATGATACGTGGGCCGGAAACATAGTCGCCGTATTCAGCAGTATCGGAAACGCTCCAGCGCTGCTTGGCAATTCCACCTTCGTACATCAAGTCAACAATTAGCTTCAATTCGTGCAAGCACTCGAAGTAAGCAACTTCTGGCTGGTATCCAGCTTCAACAAGAGTTTCATAACCTGCTTGGACTAGTGCTGAAGCGCCACCACAAAGAACGGCCTGCTCACCAAATAGATCAGTTTCGGTTTCTTCGGTGAAAGTTGTCTTAATGCCACCAGCGCGAAGTGCACCGATACCTGCTGCATATGAAAGAGCAAGAGCCCAAGCACTACCTGAGGCATCTTGTTCAACAGCAACAATCGCAGGAACGCCACGACCGGCTACGTACTCACGACGCACTAAGTGTCCTGGACCCTTAGGTGCAACCATGCAAACATCTACGTTTGCTGGCGGTGTGATGTAACCAAAGCGGATGTTAAAGCCATGTGCAAAGAAAAGAGCGTCACCAGCTTTTAGGTTTGGTTCTACTGATGCGGCGTAAACCTTGCGTGCAACGTGATCTGGAACCAGCATCATGATTACATCAGCTTCAGCTGCTGCCGTTGCTGGATCTACAACGCGTAGTCCTTCAGATTCAGCTTTTGCTTTGCTCTTTGAGCCATCAGCAAGACCGACGCGAACGTCAACGCCACTGTCGCGCAAGCTAAGTGCGTGGGCATGGCCCTGGCTACCGTAACCAATAACGGCTATCTTGCGACCTTGAATAATTGAAAGGTCTGCATCATCTTCGTAAAACAATTCGGCCACTGGGCTCTCCTATTTCGCTAGTTTGGTAAGTCTGTCAGATTCTTTGGATTGTGTGAATTTCTAGATGGAAC
>WLGZ01000115.1 GCA_009702945.1 Actinomycetota bacterium
CTCGATCCAAGTGAAGCGCGTGATCTTGCAGTTATGGGAATTGGAATTACCAAAGCTGCCAACGAGCAACTAACTTTTACCCACCCAACCATCCCAGGCTGGACCCACTTCTCGTTTTGCCAAATGGCAATGCCGGTGTTTGAAGAAGGTGGCTCACTCATTAGTCATAATGCCGTCGCCGTTCAGCCAGGAAAGATCGATCGATCACCCACCGGCACCGGAGTTTCGGCACGCATGGCTGTGCTTCATGCTCGTGGCGTAATGAAACTCGGAGATCGAATTCGGGGCCGTTCAATTATCGGATCACACTTTGAGGGTCGGATCGAACAGGAAGTCATGATTGGCGATAAGCCAGGCATCATTCCATCCATTGCTGGCCAAGCCTGGCTAACTGGAACACATCAACACATGTTGGATCCAACGGATCCTTACCCACTTGGCTACCTAGTTAGTGATACCTGGCCACGAATTGGCAAAGATTAATCTCTAACATGCCGGAATCTCTAAACGTTGCTCACCTAGATTTTTCAGAAACCGGATTTTCCATTCGCTCTGATCAAGTCATGCAAGCTCGTGAGCAACATTGGTATGCAACGACGAACTTTGGGATCGCAATCCTGCGTTACGAAGATTCCAACGCATTGCTCAAAGACAAGCGGCTTTATCAAGGAACCCGCAGATGGCCATCACACTTTGGGATAGATGACGGCCTGTTGGCGAATTGGTGGCCAGACATCATGTTGAGTATTGAGGGCGAAGATCACCTTCGACTTCGGAAACTTTCTGGCCCAGCGTTTTCACCAAAAGTACTTGAGCCGCTGATCCCAACGTTTGCTGAGCTGGCACATGAATTGATTGATGGTTTTTGTGAACGCGGGACCGCAGAGTTTATGAGCGAGTTTGCCGAAGCTTATTCAGCCCGAGTGATTACCGGATTGCTGGGAATCGATAAATCACAGTGGCGAGAAATCGCAGATCTAGCCACTGAACTTGGATATGTTTTTAGCGTCACGATTAAGGATGATCTACAGGTAATCGAACACGGCCTCTCTGGACTACTGGAAATTTCAAAAGCCTTGATTGAAAGTCGCCAAGGCACTGACGGTGATGATTTTGTTGGCGCGCTGATTAGGGCAAATTCTGACGGCAAGAAAATTACCGATCATGAACTTTTGATGCTGGTTAGTTTCATTATCTTTGCCGGCTTTGATACCACTCGAAATCAAATTGGCCTCGGGCTGCAAACTTTCTCCAAACACATGGATCAGTGGCGCAACCTAGGTGAAAATCCGGATTTGGCACGCAGCGCCGTTGAAGAAGTGATGCGGGTTAATCCAACAATTACATGGGTCAGCCGCGAAGCCTCCGTTGATGTTGAATACAAAGACTTGGTAATTCCGCAAGGCAAAACGATCCACTTACTAACGATTCCTTCTGGAAGTGATCCACGCCGATTTGAAAAAACTGAGTTCGATATAGCTGCCGGGCGTCCACCGCACTTTGGCTTCGGTGGCGGAATGCATCATTGCCTAGGACATTATGTTGCTCGCCTCGACATGGCAGAAGCGTACAAAGCACTTGCGCAGCGCTTGCCAGACTTTGAAATTCTCACTGGTGCTACTTACCTTCCAGATAGTGGCAACACCGGTCCAATTGAATTGCCGATCAAGTTCACACCGTCAGCTCGCAGGTCCTGATGACGGAAAAACCAAAAGCTCCACCAAAACTTAAATCAATCAAATCCATTCAAAAGTATTTGGCAACGCAAGATAAGCGGCTCGGTAGATTTCTGGAGAACGCTCCGCTGTATCCAGTTGCCAAAGAGCCAGCTCACAATTCTCACTTCGAAACCATTGTGTTTGCAGTTATAGGTCAGCAGTTGTCGGGTAAGGCCGCTGACACAATCACTCATCGATTGATCGCAAAGACTGGTTCACCGGTCAAGCCGGCCAAACTTCTTAAGTTAGGCCGGCTTCAATTGCGAGAAGTTGGCCTTAGTAATGCCAAAGCTCGGACCATCCTGGAATTAAGCGAAGCGGTAGTTAAAGGTTTTGACCTGGAGTCCGTAGATGAATTACCTGATGATGAAATCGTCAAGCAATTAACACAGTTCTGGGGGATTGGTCGCTGGACGGTCGAAATGTTCATGATGTTTAGGTTGGGCAGACTCGATGTTTGGCCAATTGGAGACTTGGGCGTGCGCCGAGGTTGGGGAATTATCCAAGGACTGGGATACACACCAACTGAAAAAGAAGTAATTGGAGTCACCGATCACCTTTCGCCATACCGAAGTGTTGTTGCTTGGCATTGCTGGCGGGCAACTGACGAAGAACCAGATTTTTGGTAATGGCTTGCTGCCAAATCTTCGCAGTCGCTATTCTTTGATTTCATCTAGAATCAGAACATGTCTAAGCCAGTAGTACTTATCGCCGAAGAACTTTCGCCAGCCACTATTGCGGTCCTGGGCGAACAATTTGAAATTCGGCATTGTGATGGCGCTAACCGGACAGAATTACTCAGCAACCTTGCCTCAGCAAATGCCGTTTTGATACGTTCTGCCACCAAGATGGACGCCGAAGCTATTGCCGCTGCGCCAGATTTGAAGATCATCGCGCGCGCTGGAGTTGGCCTAGACAACGTGGACGTTCCTGCTGCAACCGCTTCCGGAGTGTTAGTTGTGAATGCCCCAACCAGCAACATCGTTTCAGCTGCCGAGTTAGCAGTTTCACTATTACTTGCTGTGGCTCGCAATGTTGTGCCTGCGAATTTGGCTCTAAAGAATGGCCAGTGGAAGCGTTCCCAATTTGGGGGAGTTGAACTTCAAGGTAAGACCGTTGGAATCATCGGTATGGGCAAAATTGGAATGTTAGTTGCCCAGAGACTTGCTGGCTTTGACATGAAGTTTGTTGCCTACGATCCATACGTCAAGGAAGCGCCTAAGGGTGGCCCAGAAATCAAAATGGTTTCACTTGATGAGTTGCTAGCGGTGTCGGATTTTGTAACGATCCATATCCCAAAGACTCAAGAAACTGCAGGTCTTATTGATTCCGCTGCACTGGCAAAAATGAAGCCAACAGCCTTTGTAATCAACGCAGCCCGCGGTGGAGTGTTAGATGAAAGTGCGTTACTTGAAGCGCTCAAGTCAGGAACTATTGCTGGCGCAGGATTAGATGTTTATGCGACAGAACCATGTACCGATTCGCCGCTATTTGCTCTCGACAATGTTGTTGCCACCCCACACTTAGGCGCTTCGACGGAAGAAGCTCAGGAAAAAGCGGGCGTTGCTGTGGCTGAATCTGTAGTTGCTGCGTTTGCAGGAAGCGTTGTTCCAGGCGCAGTTAACGCTGGAACAATCAATTAGTTTTTAACTGTTGATTATTCGGATTTAAAAATCTAACTAGTTAACCCAACTCGGAACAGTTCAACCATTTCATCGATCTCAGCTTCGGTAGTGCTAAGCGGTGGCGCAACCTGAAGGGCGCCGCCCCAAATCGCACGGGAAATGACACCAACATCTCGGCATTTACCATACATAGCAGGAGCCATATTTGGATCCGCTATTTGAATTCCGCCCAAGAAACCAACGCCGGTTCTTACTTCGCTAACTACGTCTAAATCTTCAAGGCTGCGAAGAGCACTGGCGAACTTATCTTCCAGTTGCGCAACGTGAGCAGGAAGATTTTCGCGCATCATGATCTTGATGTTTGCCACTCCGGCAGCAGCGGCAGTTGCATGTCCACCGTAGGTGTATCCATGTCGCCAAACACCAGCACTAGGTGCATAGAAGGTTTCCCAAACTGAAGGAGCAGCAATTACCGCGCCCATTGGTGCATAACCAGAAGTCAAGCCCTTTGCGACTGTCATCAAATCGGGCTGCAATCCATATCGAGTCGAAGCAAACCAGACACCACAGCGACCAAAACCGTTGATGACTTCATCGGCTACGAAAAGAA
>WLGZ01000116.1 GCA_009702945.1 Actinomycetota bacterium
GAACTGCGTCAATGTCTAAGGTCAGAGTTCCGCCAAAGAATGCTTCGACTGCTGCTAATGCCACAGATGCGTTTGCGGCTTGATGTGCACCAAACAGTGGCAAGAGAATTTCTTCATAGGAACCATTTAGTCCATCAAGATTCAAAACTTGTCCGCCGATTGCTAACGCACGGTCTCGAACTGAGAATTCAACACCTTGTCTAGCAACCATGGCATCTACCGTGGCAGCGCGGGCTAACAATATCTCCGCAGGTCCGGCATCTTGATACGAGAGAACAGCAATTGAGTCCGACTTGATGATTCCAGATTTTTCAATTGCGATTTTTTCAACTGTGTCACCTAGATAGTCAGCATGATCCATGCCAATTGGTGTAACAACACTCACCTGTGGCGCGACAACATTTGTGGCGTCCCAAGCTCCGCCCATACCAACTTCAACAACTGCCACATCAACTGGAGCGTCTGCAAAAGCGGCAAAAGCCATTCCGGTAAGCACTTCAAAATACGACATGGCAGGTCCGCCGCTTGCCAAACTTTCGCTGTCAACGATTGCTAGGTATGGTTCAAGTTCGTCATAAATCTCCACAAACTTTCCCGCTGGAATCGGTTCACCATTCAATCGAATTCGCTCAGTTACTTGATGTAAGTGTGGGCTGGTAACTAGTCCGGTGCGCAGTCCCATCGAGCGCAGCAATGACTCAATCATGCGAGCCGTGGAAGTCTTGCCATTTGTTCCAGTTATGTGGATTACTGGATAGGCGAACTGTGGGTCACCCAAAAGGGTCATCAAGTGGCTAATTCGATCCAAACTTGGTTCGATTTTGGTTTCCGGCCAACGAGATTCCAAGACCTCTTCCACGCGCGCGAGTTCTTGGATTTCGGGCAAAGTCATGGATTCATTCTAATTGTCTTTAATTGTCTAGGATTAGGGATCATGAGCGCGCAACGAATGCCTGAAAAGCCAACACTTGATGGTTTGGAATCCAAATGGATGCAAACCTGGGATCAAGCTGGAACGTATTCATTCGATCGCAGCGCCACCCGCGAAAATGTCTTCAGTATCGATACGCCTCCACCAACTGTCAGTGGTTCTCTGCACGTAGGTCACGTTTTTTCTTACACTCACATTGACTGTGTTGCGCGCTACCAAAGAATGAATGGCAAGTCAGTCTTTTACCCAATGGGTTGGGATGACAATGGGCTTCCAACCGAACGACGAGTACAAAACTACTTTGGTGTTCGCTGCGATCCATCACTTCCTTACGACGCAAACTTCCAGCCACCTGCTGAGCCGGGCAAAGACCAGATCGCAATCTCGCGTCGCAACTTTGTTGAACTTTGCGAACAGTTGACTGTTGAAGATGAAAAAGCTTTCGAAGAACTATGGCGTCGGCTTGGCACCAGTGTTGACTGGAAATTGACTTACCAAACTATTGATTCCCGAGCTCGCGCAGTTTCCCAGCGCATGTTCCTTAACAATCTTTCCCGTGGTGAGGCTTACCAAAGTGAAGCTCCGACACTTTGGGATGTAACGTTTCGCACTGCAGTTGCCCAAGCTGAATTGGAAGATCGCGAACGCCCAGGCGCATACCATCGCATCTCGTTCCATAAACCTGATGGCAATCCACTATTCATTGAGACAACTCGACCTGAACTAATTCCTGCCTGCGTTGCTTTGGTTGCCCATCCAGATGATGAGCGTTACCAACCACTGTTTGGGACAACAGTTACTTCCCCAATTTTTGGTGTTGAAGTTCCAGTTCTCGCACACACCCTTGCCGATCCAGAAAAGGGATCCGGCATTGCAATGATTTGTACTTTTGGTGACACAACAGACGTAACTTGGTGGCGTGAACTGCAATTAGCAACTCGGCCAATCATTGGCTGGGATGGTCGCATCATTACTGAAGTCCCAGAATGGATTAAGTCAGATCTAGGCAAGAACGCCTACGCAGCACTTGCTGGCTTAACTGCACATTCAGCAAAAGAAAAGATTGCAGAGCTACTTCGGGAATCAGGCGACCTCGAAGGTGAGATTCGTCAGATTGTTCATCCAGTTAAGTTCTTTGAAAAGGGCGACAAGCCACTTGAAATCGTTACTACCCGCCAGTGGTACATCCGTAACGGTGGCCGCGATGCAGATCTGCGCGCCGAATTAGTTACAAGCGGACAGCAAATCACTTGGCATCCAGATCACATGAAAGTTCGTTACCAGAATTGGGTTGAAGGCCTTAATGGTGACTGGCTAATTTCTCGCCAGCGCTTCTTTGGCGTTCCAGTTCCGGTTTGGTACGGCCTTGATGCTGATGGCAACCCAATGTGGGACAAAGTACTCGTGCCAGTTACTGCGCTACTTCCGATTGATCCATCGTCTGATGCACCTGCTGGTTACACCGAGGACCAACGCGGAGTTCCAAACGGATTTATGGGTGACCCAGATGTCATGGACACTTGGGCAACCTCATCACTTACACCCCACATTGCAGGTGGCTGGGGATTTGATGAAGATCTTTGGAGCCGAGTTTGGCCATTTGATGTTCGTCCGCAAGCACACGAAATTATTCGCACTTGGCTATTCGGAAGTGTGGTTCGCGCTCACTTAGAAGAAAAAGTTCTGCCGTGGAAACATGCTTTGATCTCTGGTTGGATTCTGGATCCAGATCGCAAGAAGATGTCTAAGTCCAAGGGCAATGTTGTTACTCCCCTAGATCTTCTAGACGAACATGGCAGCGATGGCGTGCGTTACTGGGCTGCCAGCGGTCGCCCTGGCACAGATACGGCTTTTGATGTTGGCCAGATGAAGATTGGTCGTCGCCTAGCAACAAAGATTCTTAATGCCAGCAAGTTTGTTTTACTTCAAGGCAGCGCACCAACCGAAGCAGTAACTGAACCTCTAGATAAGGCACTGCTTGCAGCATTGGCTGATGTGGTTGATGAAGCTACTAAGGCATTTGAAGCTTTCAACTACACCAAGGCAATGGAAGCGGCTGAGAAGTTCTTCTGGGAATTCACTGATGATCATCTTGAGTTAGTTAAAGATCGCTCCTACGGTCTTGCAGGTGAGCCTGGCGCAGCTTCAGCACGTGCAGCTCTGACAATCACGCTAGAAACTCTAATCAAACTATTTGCACCGTTCTTGCCATTTGTGACTGAAGAAGTTTGGTCCTGGACACATGATGAATCTGTCCATACTTCGAGTTGGCCAACTTCTGAATCATTGCGAGCATTAAACGGAGATGCTTCATTGCTAGCCGTTTCTGCTGAAGTTTTGTCCCAGCTTCGTAAATCAAAGAGTGAAGCCAAAGTTTCTATGAAGGCCGAAATCACTAAGGCTGTCATCAATGCTTCCGCTGCTGACATTGCAAAGGCAAAGTTAGTGGCTGGCGATTTAGCTGCAGCTGGTCGAGTTCAAAAAGACTTTGTATATGCAGAAAGCGCGAGCCCAATCTCTTTGGAGATCGAACTCGCGCCAACTAGCGAAGGTTAATTCGTTAAGCGGTTTTTTCCTTTGGAATTCGCTTTGCAGCCGGTGCTTCACGCGGAATAAGAGTTGGATTAACGTGCTTGCCAACAACTTCCTTGTTGATTACTACGCGGGCAACGTCTTCTCGGCTAGGTACGTCATACATAACCGATAGCAAAACTTCTTCCATGATTGCGCGAAGTCCACGAGCACCAGTGCCGCGAAGAATTGCCTGCTCGGCAACCGCTTCAAGTGCATCTGGTGTGAACTCAAGCTCTACGCCATCAAGATCAAATAGCTTTTGGTACTGACGCACAAGCGCATTCTTTGGCTCAGTTAACACTGCTACTAGTGCTTCACGATCAAGCTGGGCAACTGAAGTAAACACTGGAAGACGTCCGATGAATTCTGGAATCATTCCAAATTTCAACATGTCTTCTGGCA
>WLGZ01000117.1 GCA_009702945.1 Actinomycetota bacterium
AGTTAACTGGCTTTGACGAACTCTTTATAGAGTTTGCCCAAGACCTTCGCTTTCATGGCCTGGTCATTGGATCAGATGATGTAATCACTTATCTATCAGCCATTTCAGTGCTAAATGCCAGTGACATCATGGATGTTTACTGGAGTGGGCGAATTGCACTAGTTCGCAAGAAAGACAACATCCCGCTTTACAACAAGAGATTCCAAGCTTTCTTCTTAGACATTGGTGAAAACGAACCTGATGCCAGAAAAGTAAAGCTAAAGTCTTCCGCTAATGCTGGCGCGACACTTGAAGTGCCAAACGTTGAGCAAGGTCTGCCTGGCGAAGTAATTGAAGATGAAACCCGCTTGGGTTACATGGCATCAGCTGCTGACATTTCACGCCACAAAGCTTTTGCAGATTGTTCAGACGAAGAAATCAATCGTTTTCGTAAATTAATTTCAATGCTTAAGGTTTCTCCCCCAAAGCGTCGTACCTACCGAACCCAAACCACGCCAAAGGGCAAGGTCCTAGACATGCGCCGGATGGCACGCGAAGCTATGCGTTCGCTTGGCGAACCAAAAGATTTGATGTACATCAAACGCAAGGAAAAACTTCGTTCAATCGTTTTCATCCTGGATGTTTCAGGATCGATGGCAGATTACTCGCGCAACCTGTTGCAGCTGGCTTATTCAGCTCGCCGAGCCAATACTAAAGTTGAAGTCTTTTGCTTTGGTACTCGATTGACCAGAATCACTAAATCAATCGATAAGCGAACTCCTGACGAAGCCATGCGCCTGGCTGGCGAATCCGTACTCGACTGGGACGGTGGCACCCGGATTGGCGATGCCATTGCCGCTTTCGTTAAGGAATCTCGTCGCTCTCGCCTAGGTCGTGGCGCAATTGTTGTGATCTGCTCGGATGGCCTGGATCAAGGTGAGCCACAAGCCCTAGATAAGGCAATGCAGACCCTGTCTCGACTTGCGCACAAGGTCATTTGGGTGAACCCTCATAAGGGTGACAACGAAGATTACAAGCCAAACACTATTGGCATGATGATCGCAGATCCATACATCGACCGGATCTTCTCGGGACATAACTACAAAAGTATTGAAGAATTTGCTAGAGAACTATCAAGGATGGGATAACGGGTATGAAATTCAGTGTTTCATTAGTAGCTCACGGTGATCGAGAGATGACCCTGGAAGAAATTGTAGAACTTGCTGACGCAGTTGCTCCGTTAAGTGGCATTGCATCTGGCATGGGAACAACTTCCTACGGCGCGCAGATTATGGTCGAATCCGATAACTCAGCAGATGCTGTACTTGAAGGTCGCAAACTATTCGAAGCCGCAGTAGCCAAGACTTCATTACCTAAATGGGAAGTCACCGATGCTGACACCATGAGTGAAGATGAAGACTTTGCAGATTTGGATCTAATCCCCGAATGATTAGATTAGGCAGCTTGGCTGGATACCCGTTTGAAGGACCACGAGTTCTTTCAGGCTGGACTCCGCCTGCTGTTCCTGCGGTTTACGTGATTTTGTCCCGTAATGACATTGAAGGTAAGCCACAGGATTACTCCGTGATTTTTGTTGGTCACTCAGATGATCTGTCCACCGTTGGCTTTCCGTTCAAGCACCGCCGCTCCCCTAACTGGATTGAGCGCGCAGGATCCAAATACAACTTGCACGTTGCCTACTTTGATATTCCAGGTGGACTTGCTTCACACCGCCAGCAGATTTGTGAAGAGTTAATGGCTATCTACGATCCAAGCTGCAATGAAGAAAAGTTTGAAAAGACTTGGAAAGACGAATGGATTGGCGAATACTCAACTCCAGTTACTGAACCACTCACAACTGATCGAGATCCAAATACGTCACATTAACTTAGACAACAAAAAGAGCCGCAGTTTCCTGCGGCTCTTTTTTTAGGTTTCTTGATTTAGATGTCTACGCCTACGCCATGCATCTGACGGGAGCGACGAACACCCATAGCAGGCTTGTTGACTGAGTCAACGTGAGCTTCTGGAACATAAGTAGCTCCAGTAACGATGCCTTCAGCCATTCCGTAAAGAAGTGGCAAAGCACCGGCAACGATTCCACCAGTCTGGTTGATCTGGGTTAGTCCGCTGTGAATTACTTCAGCATCCTTCTTGATTTCCCAAACTAGGTCGGCTGCCTCTTCAAGAGCGCCAGCAACTTTTGTAAGTTGACGACCCACGATGAATAGGTAAACCGCAAGACCTGCGATTAAAGCAGTTACATCAATAACTGACCAAAGGGCTAGTGTGCTCATGAACGTACCTTTTCTAGTACCCGGCCTAGGAACAAGTGATGTTCTAGACCTTCATTTAATACGGCATCTACACCAGCGGCAGTTTCGCCGATTAGTGCAGTGTGTGCTGTGTTGGCCTTGGCTGCTGCCAAAGTTGCCTTGATGGCTGCAACTCGCTTATCGATAGTGCGAACTAGCAATACCAAGATTGTTAGTAGCGCTGCTACTGCAACCACCACAACAATTCCAAGGATGTTTGCAACAGTCCACAATGTCTCTACTGTGCTATCCATTTTCAGCCTCCTAGCTTTGTGCGGCCACGATTTAGACCAGCAACGATGTTTGTTGCTGACTCAATTGTGATGCGGAGTTTTCTTAGGCCAGCAGTGTTTTTCTCTGCAGCCTGTAGACCGGTGTTAATGCGCTTTGCTTGTCCGCCAATGCGGCCAGCCAAAAGCAAAATCGGTACAACGAGTGCGACAACGACTAGTACTACGACTAGACCGATGACATAACCAAGTAGCCAACCTGTGTGACCACCGAAGAAATCTGTCATGACTACCCCTAAATCGATTCTGCGAAGTTACGCACTGGAGCCAAGTTCGCGTTGACTGAGTCAACGGTGCTTGTAACGGTTGATGTCTGTGCCACGATTACTGCTACGCCACCGTCTAGTGCGTCAAGAGTCTTGACTACTGAACGAAGGTGAAGAATCACTCGGATTAATCCAAGTGCAGCTGCAGCGATAATCACTGTGAAAATGATTAGCGATACTACAAATACGGTTTCCATTTAGATTCCCCTATCCCAGTAACTTCGCGACGGATCCGGCGTAACGAACTGCGCCGTTTGCTACTTCTTTAATGGTCTCGTCAGTTGTTTCCAACAAACTAGGAGTAGTTCCAAGTTCACCGATAAGTGCCACGCCACCGGAAAGTGCATCATCTGCAGCTCCGCGGATACGTTCCAATGCACTTAGCACTACGTTAAGCAACCAAACCAAAACCGGAATGATTACAACAACTAAGACGATGTTGAAAATTGCCCAAATACTCATCTCTGTTCCCCTTTACCGACGTGCCACTGGCTTGTAAGGAAGGAAGAAGCGGGCTAGTACGCGACCGGTAGCACGCTTGAATGCGTTGATACCAATCGATAGACCGCTGGCTGCCTTAGCGCCACCAACTGAGTTTGGATCCAAGCCCTTAGAGATTGCATCCATACGAGCTTCCATGTTTACAGTCGCGGTGTTAACCAGAACTGCAGTTACGTCAGCAACTAGGCCACGGCCATAGTTAGCAGCCGCACCCGAAATGGTTAGGTCCATCGAAAGGTCAACCTTGGTTCCACCTGGAATCTGATTCAAAGCTGCAGTTAAAAGAACCGAGGCAGCGCCACGACCCTTCTTGTCTGAACCCGAAGCATCCAGAACCAAGATGCGCTTTGCGTTATCGCGGCTCTTGACTTCAGCAACACCATCGAACTCCAACTTAACTGGACCAGCAGAAACTACTACTCCACCTTCGTATTTGTCCTTGGAAACTTCCTTGGACAGGTTTGCACCTGGAATAGATGCTGCCACCTGTGGAATGTCATCAAAGAACTTCCACACTGCGTCAATTGGTTGCTTCACCTCAAATGATTGTGA
>WLGZ01000118.1 GCA_009702945.1 Actinomycetota bacterium
CCGGTTTTCGGTTCTTTTTGATTAGAACCGACACGTTAGTTGCGACCTACGACAGTTTCCCCAAAAGCGTGTCGGCCTGTGTGTCGCGGAATCCTGTGGAGTCTTGATTTGGAGCCCGTGCCTGGCCTTACGCTTTATCGGGCACTTGTTTGTGCTCGCAGTAGAACGTTATCGAACACCTGTTCGAATGGCTATTCGACACGCCGAAGTGGCGGATTACCTATATTTTGGGTGCAAATCAAGGGTTTGATGGACTGCCCGCCATACCGTTTGGGTGTCTTCGCCCTGGGCCAGGGCCTGATCTACGGTTCGCCCGTCCAGGCTGGGCACATGAAAATCAGCCGCCCAGGACCTGGCATAGGCAGCGCCAAGGGCTTGCTCCATACGATCCCAGAAGTCAGTAAGTCTCATGGCAACAACCATATCGGATCAATTAGATACGCGGCTGGCACACTTAACTCATGCCAAGAGCCATGCGTCATGACTTAAGCGATCTGCCTTACTCGCCCACCATTTGGCAACGCATTGGTGGACCTTGGTCAATAACATTGCGAGCATATCTATGGACTGCCCCGCTTGGCATCCTCGCTCAACCAGTTGTCGAACCAAGTTTTTGGAATGACTTTGGCACATTGCCACTTTGGTTGCTGAGTGCAGGCTTGGGGTATCTGACATTTGGAGTTGTGCTTTGGCTTGGCTGGTTCATATTCATCGATAGACGCCGGAGTGCTTTCACATCACCGCTACTGGTTATATCTATTGCGATAGCCGCAAGTATGGCGCGCAGTGCAACAATCGGATCTCTAACTGAGCCTCTCAATCTCGACGGGGTCGGATCACTGGCTCGCCTGCCATTTGGAGCCTTCTTAGGTTTTGCCTGGGTCTTCACCACATCTTTGATCATGGATTCAAAATATCGATATCAACTGCACCTTGATTCACTTGTATCTGAGCAAGTCGAATTGCTTCACAAAAATGGCGAGTGGATTGATCAAGTTCGGGCAAGGCTTAATCAGATGTCGCGCGAGTTGATCGAAGACACCCATCGTCATTTACAGCAAGCCATGCGCGAAATCGCAATACTTTCAAATGATCCCAAAACTATCTGGGCCAAAGTAACGCCAGAAATAAAGCGCGCATCTATTCGAATTGCCCTTGCTGAAGATCATGAAACTTTGACCAGTGAAAAGAACCTGAGTGAACTAAAAGGTTCACGATCTGTTGCATTTACAGCTATAGCCACAACTCCGTTAATGAATGTCCCATTGGTAATGACCTTCACATCAATAATTACTTTTCTCGGAGCCATCAGGTTGTATTCCACCACTTTTGCCTTAGCGGCAATAGCGTTTGGGATTTTGCTGCACATCGCAATCATCCAATTGTTTAGATATTTGATTACTCGCAATCCCAGTGCCTCAACTTTTAGATACTTTCTGATGATTAGCATTTTGTTAGTTACTAGCTTGCTTTCAACGACCCTTGTTTCGCCGATTGATTATGATCTGTTGATTTTGCGAACTATTGCGGTGACTGCCACGGTCTTTGAAGTTGTCTGGCTGATTGCAACTGGTTTTATCAAGTACGGACAATTGCAAAGACAGAAAACTATCGACCGCGCTAAAGCTGAAAACGAAACCCTTGAACTTTCGCTTATTTTTTGGCAAAACAACATCTCTGAGCTAAGGATTGAAGACGAAAGCAATAAATCTCCGCTCCTAGAGGTAGCTGCTGCAATGAATCGGGCCGTAGTTACTCAAGACCTTCAGCTTGGCTTGGAAGCTATGGCATTTTCGAATCTTTACTTTGCTGAATTTGCCGGCGATATCTTGGGTCAAGACGCAATGGAGATTGAGTCCGAATTAGGCCGTATCGCGCGTACTTGGAAAAATCAAGCAGAAGTGATCTGGTCTGTGTCTGGAGACCATGTGGAATTGGCAATTGCGCGACGAGTCACTTCAGCTCTCGAGATTTGCGTTTCAAAAGCGATTCGCCACGGTGAAGCCAGCGTTATATCTGTCGATGTAAAGCGATTGAATGTCGTGGTTGAAATCAAAGTGTCAGACAATGGACACGATTATGTTGAAGGCGACTCTGGACTAGGTGTTGAGATTCTCAAAGAATTGTCAGGCAACACTTGGCAACGAGAACGTGCAGGCGGATTAAACATCGTCACGGCACTGTTTTCTTAAATAAGTTTCGTAGTAACTTTCAGATCAATAAAAAAGACCCGACCAATCGGCCGGGTCTTTTTAATTAATACTTAAGCAATTGCATCTTCAAGCTTTAGCAATTCGTAACCGAATGCTTCGGCAACTGCTGGGTAAGTTACCTTGCCAGCGTGAGTGTTAAGACCTAGGGCTAATGCCTTGTCGTCCTTAAGTGCCTGCTTCCAACCCTTGTTAGCTAGCGCAACTGCGTAAGGCAATGTCACGTTAGTTAGTGCGTAGGTTGAAGTGTTTGGAACTGAACCTGGCATGTTTGCAACGCAGTAGAAAACTGAGTTGTGAACTGTGTAAGTCGGATCAGCGTGAGTTGTGGCATGTGAATCTTCAAAGCAACCACCCTGATCGATTGCGATGTCAACAAGTACTGAACCTGGCTTCATGCGAGATACCAATTCGTTGCTAACAAGCTTTGGAGCCTTAGCGCCCGGCACAAGTACTGCGCCGATTACTAAGTCAGCGGCCAAGCACTCTTGCTCAATTGCGAAAGCATTTGAAGCAAGGGTCTTGATAGCACCATTGAATGCAAGATCGATCTGACGAAGACGTGGGATGTTTAGATCAAGGATCGTTACATCTGCGCCCATGCCAAGTGCGATCTGGGCTGCGTGAAGTCCGGAGACGCCACCGCCAAGAACAACAACCTTTGCTGGCTTCACGCCTGGTACGCCACCAAGTAGTACGCCGCGGCCACCGTTAGCGCGCATCAATGAGTAAGCGCCAACCTGTGGTGCCAAACGACCAGCAACTTCGGACATTGGTGCAAGTAGTGGAAGCGAGCGATCGGTAAGTTCAACTGTTTCGTAAGCAACGCCAGTTACCTTGTTCTTTAGCAAGGCATCGGTGCACTTCTGCTCAGCAGCTAGGTGAAGGTAAGTGAATAGCAACTGGCCTTCGCGCATGCGATCGTATTCAGCGGCAATTGGCTCCTTGACCTTCATGATCATGTCGCCGGTCTGCCAAACTTCATCAGCAGTAGCTAGCATCTTGGCGCCAGCCTTTACGTACTCTTCGTTTGAGATAGATGAACCGATACCGGCATCCTGCTCAATAAAAACTTCGTGGCCGTGGCGGACCATTTCCATAACGCCAGCAGGAGTAATTGCGACGCGGTATTCATGGTTCTTGATCTCGCGTGGAACGCCAATCTTCATGACGAAAACCTTTCGGATGTGGTCAAGCCGTTTGCTCGCCTCCCCATACGCTACCTACGAAATCGGGATTCGGATATTTCGGGGTACCGATTTCGTAGTGGCCAATTCGGAATGCGCAATCCCCTAATGGGCGATGTTCGGAATTCGCAAAAGTGTGCCATTTTGGCAACGAATTACCTAGTTTTTTGGCAGCCAGACGCGATCGTTGCCAAGTACATCTTCTCGGGCGTGCCATGGCGCGTCCGCACTACGTAATGCAAGGTCTGGTTCAGCCATTGCGATTAATGCTGCGTGAGTTCCAGCAACCAGCTGAGGATTAGTGACCGCTCCCCGACGAATTGATTCCAAGACATCTGGAATTGGAATCCAATGAACTGGCATATCAAGTTCTTCGGCATCGCCAGTTGGCCGGCCATCTGGATGCAGACTCAAACCTTGGGCAAAGTAAATTCGAATTTGTTCGGAAGAGCCACCTGGAGTGTTTGCGAGATCAAGTAATACGTTCCAA
>WLGZ01000119.1 GCA_009702945.1 Actinomycetota bacterium
CAACTATCGGAAACATGAGTCCGGAATACGGATCAACAGCTGCAATCTTCCCAATTGACGAAGAAACTTTGAACTACATGCGACTAACTGGTCGACCAGAATCTCAACTTGCACTTGTTAAGGCTTATGCCCAAGAGCAAGGACTGTGGCATAACCCAGCAATCGAGCCGGTGTATTCCGAATACATCGAACTTGATTTGAGTTCTGTCACACCTTCGATTGCCGGACCTAAGCGACCACAAGATCGCGTTGAGCTTTCCAATGCCGGGCCAGCTTTCGAAACAGCAGTACAGACTTACACTCAGGATCGCGCCAAGACTGGAAGTGTTTCGCTGAACGGCGAGAACTTTGATGTTGCACATGGCTCTGTTGTAATTGCGGCGATCACTTCCTGCACAAACACTTCAAACCCTTCAGTCATGATGGCTGCTGGGCTATTGGCAAAGAAGGCCGTTGAAAAGGGTCTAACTCGCAAGCCTTGGGTTAAGACAACTTTGGCACCTGGTTCACAAGTTGTTACTGACTACTACAACAAGTCAGGTCTTACTCAGTACTTAGATGCACTTGGATTCAACTTGGTTGGCTACGGTTGCACAACTTGCATCGGTAACTCTGGACCAGTTGCACCAGAGATTAGTTCAGCCATTCAGGACAATGACTTAGCTGCAGTTGCTGTGCTTTCGGGTAACCGTAACTTTGAAGGTCGCATTAACCCTGATGTAAAGATGAATTACTTGGCATCACCACCTCTTGTAGTTGCTTATGCAATCGCTGGAACTATGGCAATCGATTTACAGAACGATTCGTTGGGTAACGATAAAGATGGCAATCCGGTTTACTTGAAGGACATTTGGCCAAGTGCGCAAGAAGTTGCAGCGGTAATCGACTCATCGATCGACGCGGATATGTTCACTTCGCGCTACAAAGACGTTTTTGCTGGCGATGCACGTTGGCAAAATCTTGATACTCCAACTGGCGCAACCTTTGATTGGGATGAAAAGAGCACTTACGTTCGTCGTCCACCATATTTCGAGAATATGCCAGTTGAACCAGTGCCAGTAACAGATGTGACTGGAGCCCGGGTACTTGCAAAGCTGGGAGATTCAGTAACAACTGATCACATCTCACCTGCAGGTTCGATTCGTGAGGACAGCCCAGCTGGAAAGTACCTGAAGGAAAATGGTGTCGCTAAGGCTGACTTCAATTCCTATGGGTCTCGTCGAGGTAACCATGAAGTCATGATTCGCGGAACTTTTGCAAACATCCGTCTGCGCAATCAGTTGTTAGATGATGTTGAAGGCGGTTTCACCAGAGACTTCACTGTTGAAGGTGCACCGCAATCTTCGATTTACGATGCATCCGTTAATGCTGCAGCGAAGAACGTTCCGATGATTATCTTGGCCGGCAAAGAATATGGTTCAGGTTCTTCTCGTGACTGGGCAGCAAAGGGCACTGCATTACTTGGTGTTCGAGTTGTGATCGCAGAATCCTACGAAAGAATTCACCGTTCAAACTTGATCGGCATGGGAGTTTTGCCTTTGCAGTACCCAGCAGGCCAAACTGCAGACTCTTTGGGACTAACTGGAACTGAAACTTTTGATGTAACTGGAATTGTTGAGCTGAATGCTGGAAAAACTCCAAGCACAGTTTCGGTCACCGCAACAGCCATTGATGGATCAGTAAAGACCTTCCAAGCAGTTGTGCGAATTGATACCCCTGGCGAAGCTGACTACTTCCGTCATGGCGGCATATTGCAATACGTTCTGCGTTCACTTGCTAAAGCATGAGTAGTTGGCCAGCTGATCTAATTCCAGCCGGAGCATCTGGCTGGGAACAAAAAGCGTGTGCTTGGTTACTTGATAGGTGTCCGTCGGAGTTTCGGACTTACGAAATCTTTCGCACCCATCCAGCGGCGCTTGGCTATGTGGCAACTTTTCAACTTGAACATCAAGTAGAAGCAATTAGAGACGCCTACCGCAGCGCTCGAACTAATTCGCAGTTAGCGCCTGAGGCATTGAATGAATTGCTCAGTACTTTGGAGCACGAAGGCGCTCGGTTAGCACTGGAACTTAGTTCCGCATTGGTAGTCATCGAAGCCTTAAATGCGAGTAAAGCCTAGAATCCATTGGCTTTTTAGGCCTTGGCATCAGGCGCAAACCCCGAGACTTCATTAGACTTGGGGGACTCACTAGATGGTTAGGGGCAAGACTGTGGCTTTTTTGCCTGGAATAACTTCCCCTAGCGACTTGCGCGCTCTGTCTGCTGAAAACCTTGACGCTTTAGCGGCCGAGATTCGAATTGCACTAGTTGATTACGTAACCAAAACTGGCGGCCATCTGGGACCAAATCTCGGAGTAGTTGAACTTACTCTGGCCCTGCACAGAGTCTTTGATTCGCCAAAGGACCCAATTCTTTGGGACACCGGACATCAGTCATACGTACACAAGATGGTTACTGGTCGAGCAAATGATTTTGAAACTTTGCGCCAAGAAGGTGGCTTATCGGGTTACCCAAGCCGGGCAGAAAGCATTCACGACATAATCGAAAACAGTCACGCCTCAACTGCGCTGTCATATGCAGATGGAATTGCAAAAGCTTTCGAAATTCATGGCGAATCAGATCGTCACGTCGTAGCTGTAGTTGGCGATGGCGCACTTACCGGTGGGATGACTTGGGAAGCACTAAACAACATTGCTGATGGGTCTGAAAGATCAATCGTGATTGTTGTAAACGACAATGAACGCTCGTACTCACCAACTATTGGCGGCATGGCTCGTCACCTAGCAACCCTGCGCACCACAAAGGGTTATGAAGGATTTTTGGACTGGGGTAAATCACTTCTAGAGCGCACGCCGGTGGTTGGTGCACCGGTTTATAACGCATTACATGGCATGAAAAAAGGCATCAAGGATTTTGTCGCGCCACAGGGACTGTTCGAAGATCTTGGTTTGAAGTACATCGGGCCAATTGATGGCCACAAGATTGCAGATATGGAATTCGCATTTCAGCGAGCTCGCGACTTCGGTGGACCAGTTATCGTTCACGTAATTACTGAAAAAGGTCGTGGCTACCATCCGGCCGAAACAGACGAAGCGGATCGCTTTCATGCAGTTGGTGTAGTCGATCCAGATACCGGCAAGCCATTAACGCAAGCCGCTAAGTCCTGGACTTCAGTTTTCTCGCAAGAACTTGTCGCTATTGGTGGCGAGCGCCAAGACGTGGTTGCAATCACTGCAGCCATGCTTGGACCTACTGGTCTAGATGCATTTGCTGACAAGTTCCCAGATCGCACTTTTGATGTGGGAATTGCCGAACAACATGCAGTAACAAGCGCAGTGGGTATGGCTCATGCTGGTTTGCATCCAGTTATCGCTATCTATGCCACATTCCTAAACCGCGCAATTGATCAAGTGATTATGGACGCTGCGCTCCACCAAGCCGGTGTGACATTCGCATTGGATCGCTCTGGAGTAACCGGCGATGACGGCGCAAGTCATAACGGAATGTGGGATATGGCTTTATTGCGAGTAGTTCCAGGTTTAGATCTATTTGCGCCTCGCGATGGTGCCCGTCTTGTTTCAGCGCTGCGAAATTGTGTTGATAAATCCGATCATCCGACCGTAATTCGATTTTCCAAGGGTGCAATTCCAAATGACATCCCGGCTGTGCAGTCACTTGGCTTCGCTGACGTATTGCAGGCCGCAACAAATCCAGATGTCACAATCGTTTCCGTTGGCGGAATGGCTACTCAGGCACTTGAAGCTGCAGCCACTTTGCAGAGTCATGGTTATTCTGTGGAGGTAATTGATCCGGTTCAAGTTTTGCCAGTAGCAAGTGGCCTTATCGAATATCTAGCCAATCGAGAGTTTGTAGTAACAATCGAAGA
>WLGZ01000012.1 GCA_009702945.1 Actinomycetota bacterium
CCAACAACGTGAACTCGACCATTCAGGTAACTCAAGATTTGGCCTTTCCCGCAACCGATAAAACCAATTTAGCAAGGTCTGCTGCCGAATCTTTATGTCCGAGTGAAGAACTAGCCTTAGACATTTCGTTTAACTTTGTTGAGTTAGAAACTATTGGCAAAATTTGATCTCGAACATATTCCGCATTGAACTCAAGGTCTGAAATCATAAGCGCACCACCAGCTGCAACAACTGGAGTGGCATTAAGGCTTTGTTCACCATTTCCAATTGGGAGCGGAACAAAGCAGGCAGGTAAACCAACGGCTGTGAGTTCAGCAACTGTCATCGCGCCAGCTCGCCCAATTACAAAGTCAGCAGCTGCATAGGCCAAATCCATGCGATCTATGTAGTTAAGCGGTCGGTAACGATCCGACTCTGCCTGGGCAAACTCGTTCTTTAATCCAACTGAATGCAAAACGACTACATCACCAAATATGTCAGCGCTTAGGCAGTCCTCAATAACAGAGTTGAGTTTGACTGAACCTTGTGAGCCGCCAAAAACTAAAACGCAAACCGCATCACCAGAAATCCCGAAATGCTGCCTGGCCTGATTGCGGGTGGCTTTGCGATCTAATGTTTCAATGGCCTTGCGTAACGGAATTCCAATTAGCTGAGCTCTTGGCAAACTATCTGGAACCGTTTCAGCAACAGCATCAGCGAATCGGGCGCCAACTCGATTAGCCAGGCCGGCGCGAGCATTAGCTTCATGCACAACAATTGGAACTTCGCCTCGAGCAGCAAGGTATGCCGGAATCGAAACGTAGCCACCAAAACCAACAACTACATCTGCTTGCAATTCATGCAGCAAATCCCGAGTTTGCTTTATGGCTGACCGAAGTCGAGTCGGTAGCGTAACCAAATCACCACTTAACTTACGAGGTAGCGGAACAGCTGGGATCAGTTCAAGTTTGTAGCCTCGAGCTGGTACTAAGTCGACTTCAAGTCCGCGCGAAGTTCCAAGAACTGTGATGTTTACGGTTGGATCCATGGCCATTAACTCATCGGCCAAGTTAAGTGCAGGTTCAATGTGGCCAGCAGTTCCGCCGCCAGCGAGAACTATGTTCACGCAATCTTCCATGTCATTATTTTTGTTCCTGCATATAAGCCTCGTGCTTTGCAAATGCCATCAGAATTCCCATAGCCAGCAAAGTTGGAATCAAAGACGACCCACCATAGGAGACCAAAGGCAACGGCACACCAGTAATTGGAAGGATTCCAAGTACAGCACCGATGTTCACCAATGCTTGAGTCACAATCCAAGCGACAATTCCTAATGATGCGATTTGAATAAACGCCTCATTAGTGTTTCTAGCGATTCGCAATCCCACGATTGCAATTGCAGTGAATATCGCTATGACCAAAATGGTCCCGATGATTCCAAGTTCTTCGCCTAGAACTGCGTAAATGAAGTCGGTATGTGCTTCTGGAAGAGTGCCCCATTTTTCGCGGGAGCCACCAAGGCCAACACCCCACCAACCACCAGAGCCCAAAGCTTGCTGACCATGAATCACCTGAAAGCCAGTTCCTTGAGCATCTGCATATGGATCTAACCAAGAGGTGAATCTAGCCATGCGATAAGGGGCTGCAATTGATAACGCTGCGATTCCAGCCAGACCTACAGCACCCATAACTAGGAACCATTTTCTTGGCGCACCAACAAAAGAAAGTAGCGAAGCCATAATTGGCATCAGTACCATCGCAGTTCCCAAGTCACCCTGCAAAACAACTAGTAAAAGTACTGTGACGCAAACAGGCAACACTGGAATCAACAAATGATTTCGTTGTTCTAGTAAGTGATATTTGCGATCCAAGATATCTGCACCCCACATAATGATCGCAAGTTTGGCAAATTCTGAAGGTTGAATTCGAAACGGACCGCCAAAGTCAATCCAGTTCTTTTGTCCGTGAACTGCAGTTCCAATTAATAACACAGCAACTAAAAGCACGCCGACTACGCCCATGAAGAGTGGATCCCACCGGCGAATCGCATCAACATGCATTTTTGAAACTGCCATCATTAAGAAGACGCCTATTGCAGCGAAAATCAACTGTCTAGTTGCAAGTGCCCACGAATTACCATTGTTCTGTTGGTACGAGAAAACACTTGAAGCGGATGCGACCATGACTATGCCAAGTGCGAGTAAAAATCCGGTAGCACCTAAAAGAATTTGGTAATGCACCATTGGATGTTCGAGCCGAGCAGACAGTCCGCCATTAGGACTATTGCGTTTAACTGGTCTGGTTGCGGTCATGACTTGAGTCCCTTAACTGCGGCAGCAAATGCATCGCCTCGGGCTGAATAATCCTTAAACATGTCCCAAGAAGCGCAGCCAGGTGCCAAAAGCACGGTGTCTCCTGGTTGTGCCGCCTCGGCTGCGAGCGCCACAACTAACTCCATTGCATTAGTTTCCTTGCTTTCAACCCGATGAATAGGGACATTCGGAGCGTGTCGCTTTAAGGCGGCCGCGATCAAATCTTGATCTACGCCCAAAAGCACAACCGCTCGCATTCGATGGGCATTGTCGAGGACTAATTCGTCAAAATCCTGACCTTTTGCCATTCCCCCAGCAATCCAAACGACTGACTTATAGGCAGTCAATGAGGTAGCCGCGGCATGAGTATTGGTTGCTTTGGAATCATCGATGTAGTCAACGCCAGCAACTTGTCCGGCATGAGCAATGCGATGCGGAGCTGGTTGCCATGACCGCAAGCCATCGCGAATTGCCCTGGCTTCAATGCCATGGGCGCGAGCTAGTGCACTAGCAGCTAATGCGTTTGCAATGTTATGTACAGCTGGAATTGCCAAGTCCGTTATCTCAGCAAGTTCCAGGGCTGCCTCGCGACGGTTTTCAAGAAACGCGCGATCGACTAGAAATTCTTCGACGACACCAAGCATTGAGATGTCAGGAATACCTGTAGAAAAACCGATTGCACGACATCCTTCAATTACTTCTGCCTCTTCCACCATGCGAATCGTTTCCGCATCTGCAACGTTGAAGATTGCTGCAACTTGGCATCGCTCATAGACTCTGGCTTTCGCGTCGCGATATGCCTCAAAGGTTCCAAACAGATCGATGTGATCCTGTGCCAGATTCAAACACACCGCTGCCTGCGGTGAAATTGAATGCACAAATGGAAGCTGTGGCGCACCCACCTCAATAGCAAGCACATCCCACGGGGTTGGATCCATAACAACTTCAACCAGGGATCGACCGATGTTTCCGGCCGCAACGGTTCGTTTTCCAGCAGCTAACAAAATGGATTCCAGCATCAAAGTGGTTGTGGTCTTTCCATTTGTTCCAGTGACCAGCAACCAAGGAGCCAGATGAGCCGGGTCGCGAAGCCGCCAAGCCAGCTCGAGTTCTCCCCAAATCTCTAATCCCGCAGCTTGCGCTGCCTTAACTATTGGAGAAAGTGGTGACACCCCAGGAGAAAGCACAAGTAAGTCGATGTCATTAGGAAGTTGAGTGTCATCGCCTAGTCGAATATCAGCGCCCAAGATTTCTAAAATTACGGCTCGCTCTTTTTGACGTTCACCTGATTCCGCATCAATGACAATTACTTTTGCATCCAGGTTCACTAGCGCATCTGCCGCAGCAAATCCGGCAACACCAAGGCCAACAACACAAACTCGAACCTGCGACCAATCACTGGTGCGATTTAATTCATCAAGATTCAGGGAAGTCATAATTTCTACTGCCGAACCCATTCCGCGTAGAACAACGCCATTCCAGCACCAACACAAAGTCCCTGAATAATCCAGAAGCGAACCACGATTAATACTTCTGGCCAGCCCTTCATCTCAAAATGATGATGTAGCGGCGCCATTCGCAAAACTCGACGACCAGTTAACTTGTATGAACCAACTTGGGCAATCACTGAAAGCGTGATCAATACGAATAGACCACCAATTAAGCCAAGTAGTAATTCGGTTCTGGTCATTAATGCAAGTGCTGCGAGTCCGCCACCAAGTGCAAGAGATCCAGTATCACCCATAAAGATTCGCGCTGGACTTGAGTTCCACCACAAGAAACCAAAGCAGGCGCCAGCAGTCGCAGCTGCGAACACCGCTAGATCAAGTGGATCCCGAACCGTGTAACAGCGGGGAATCTCGCCCCAAAAGCAACTTTGGCCATACTGCCAAATCGACATCACTGTGTAGGCAACAAATGAAAGTAATGCTGCGCCGATTGCCAGTCCATCCAAGCCATCGGTTAAGTTGACGCCATTTGTAATACCAGTGACCAAGAACCAGATCCATAACAGCACTAATGCCGATGGCAAAATCCAATCGGTATCTCTTACCCACGAGATGGCATTACTTACTGGAAAATTTCCACCTTCGTCCGGGAACTGCATCGCTAGGTAGCCAAATGAAAGGGCAGCTACTGCTTGTCCAAGAAGTTTTGTTCGAGCTCGAATTCCAGTGCTTCGCTGTTTGAAGATTTTCAAATAATCGTCGGCCAGACCAACCAAGCTCAACGCAACCATTAAATAGATTGCGAGCAAACCAGATGCTGTTGGTGGTCGCATCATGATCAAGTGCGCTAAGAAATAAGCAAGAACTACTGAACCAACAATGGCGACGCCACCCATTGACGGAGTTCCGCGCTTGCTGCCATGTTCTGGATAGTTAACCTCTTCGGTAGATTCCCGAATAGCTTGGGCAATTCCGCGATTGCGTAGCAAATTAATAAGTAACGGGGTTCCGATTAGGGAAAACAGCGTTGCTAACGCACCAGCTAGCACTACAAGCTTCACTGTTGGCCCCACTTCGCGCGCAAAACAACTTCAATCCGATCGGCAAGCACTTCAAATTGTTCAGCGCGTGAAGCCTTAAACAACAGAATGTCACCGGAGTTAACTTCTTTAACAATGTAGTCGCAGGCACTATCAAAGTCGGGTACCCACACCGATTTTTCATCCATGGTCTCAGGCAATCCATAGGCCTTAGCTGCCTCGCCTACGGCTACCACCTGCGATACACCTAGCTTGATCGCCAGTTTTGCGATTTGCGCATGGATCGCGTCACTGTCGTCACCGAGTTCATGCATTTTGCCTAAAACTGCAAACTTTTTGCCAGCTGCAGGGATTGCCGTCAATGTTTCTAAAGCGGCAGTCATGGATTCTGGATTAGCGTTGTAAGCGTCATTAATGATCGTTACGTTCCCTGGTATTTGATGAACTTCCATTCGCCACTTACTCATCAACTTAAGCGTCGTTAGCGCTCGCGCGATATCCGTGACTTCCATTCCAACTGCAATTCCAACAGCAGCGGCAGCTAGTGCATTGAGTACGTTATGTTCACCCAGCATCGGAATAGACGTTTGAATCCGCTCACCTCGATAAACCAAATCGAAGGTGTAGCTGCCATAAGCCGTTAGCTGAAGGTTTTCTGCCCTTACATCAGCAGTACTTGAGAAACCATATGTGAATACCGTTGCTTCGGTGAATTCACGCATAGCCATGACTCGCTCGTCATCAGCGTTTAGAACAACTACGCCAGAAGGTTGAATCGCTTTCACTAATTCAGATTTAGCTTTTGCAATGCCTTCGATACTTCCAACTTCACCAATGTGAGCGCGGCCAACATTAGTAATGACACCAATTGTGGGTTTAGCTAATTCGCAAAGGTAAGTTATGTGGCCAAGTCCGCGCATACCCATTTCGGCGACAAGGTACCTCACATCTCGGGGCGCTGAAAGCAGAGTTAAAGGTAAACCGAGTTCATTATTCTGAGAGCCTGCTGGTGCATGTGTAGTTGCAGCATGGGACAAAACCTGACCAATCATGTCTTTGGTTGAAGTTTTGCCAGATGATCCGGTAATGCCGATGACTTCTACCCCACGCATCAGGGATCTGACATGCGTTGAAATCTTTGCGATGGCATAAATGACTGGATCTAGGGCGTCGGTTGAAGCCGGAACTATTACCTGAGGACCTTCGACTTGCTTGGAAGTTAATAGAGCACTGGCTCCGTTGCTAACTGCTTGACCCGCATAGTCATGACCATCAACTCGTTCGCCAACTATCGCTGCAAACAAATCTCCAGAAGCGCAGGATCGAGAATCGATCGAAACTCCTGACACTTTTATGGCAGGATCGCCAATCAATGTGCCGCCAACAATGTCACAGATTTGTCCAAGTGTTAGGTCAAACATTCTTGGACTCCTCTCTCACAACAACACGATCATCAAACGGAAATACTTTGCCAGAAATCTCTTGGCCAGTTTCATGCCCTTTGCCAAGTACTGCGATCACGTCACCTGCTTCAGCGAGTTTCAGTGCTTGTGATATTGCTACCCTGCGATCACTAACCTCAAACACTTGAGCTGGTCCATGCTTAGTGCCGTCAATGACAGACTTACGAATCACTGCTGGGTCTTCTGACCTTGGGTTGTCATCAGTAATGATGACTACGTCTGAAAGGTGCGCCGCGACTTTGCCCATCAATGGTCGCTTCAAGGAATCACGGTCTCCACCACAACCAATAACCGTAATCACTTTGCTTGGATTTGCGTCTCTAATAACGGTTAGCACAGTTGCTACTGCATCAGGCGTGTGTGCATAATCCACAATTGCGGTGCCAGGACTATCGATAGCGACTTTCTCTAGTCTGCCTGGGATTGATCGGACGTTCTTTAATGATTCAAGACTCGCGGCAATTGGTAGACCAAGAATCTGACTGGCAGCAAGTGCGCATGCGGCATTGGTGGCGTTGTATGACCCAAGCATGTTCACCGAAAGTGAGATTGAATCAGAGTTTTGAATTTCTATTAGCTGAGTAGTTATTCCGTCGGCACTCGAATTTGGTTGAGAAGTTTTCCAGTCACCTTTTGTACCAATCGTGATTACCGGAATCTTGACTTGTCCTGCGAGTTTGATGCCCCACTCATCATCTGTGCAGATGATTGCTTGCTTGGAAAACTCTGGAGTAAACAAAAGCGCTTTAGCTGCAAAGTAGTTTTCCATTGAGCCGTGAAAATCTAAGTGATCCTGGGTTAGATTTGTAAAAATTGCGACATCAAATTTGATTCCTGAGACTCGATTAAGCGCAAGTGCATGACTGGAAACTTCCATGAACACATGTGTGATCCCGCGTTCAGCCATCACTGCCAAAGTTGCATATAGATCCGTGGACTCAGGTGTAGTTCGAGCACCAGGCAAGTGCTCCTCGTCCAAGTAAGTACCTAGGGTTCCGATAACCCCAACATGCTTTTTCGCATCTAAAAAGATGGAACGCAAAATGTGGGTAGTGGTGGTCTTTCCGTTGGTTCCAGTCACTCCCGCAAGTGTTAGTTTTTGTTCCGGGTGGCCATAAACGTCCGCTGCTAATTTCGCCATATCTTCTCTGGCATTTGATAGCTCGATTGTCGGGATACCTTTTTGCTTAGCAATTGCCACACCGTGTGAATCTGATGCCACGGCTATGGCACCATTTGCGACCGCTTCATCAAAAAAATCAATGCCATGGTTGTTTGCACCAAGTAAAGCAACGTAAAGATCGCCCGCTTGGACAGACTTGGAGTTGTGGGTGACTCCAAAAACTTTTGCGTCACCTACGCAAGTTCCCGATACTAAAGTGGCGAGTTGCGAAAGCTCGGAACCATCAGTCTTTGGTCGGGTCATCTCGCTTACCACTCAACTGGAAGCTTGGGCGGCTTAGTTGTTGAAGGTGGAACCTTCTTGTGGGCAAGGGCGTAAGTCATAACTTTTTTGAAAACTGGTCCAGCAACAACGCTTCCGTAAGTACTTGTCTTTGGATTGTGAATACTCACGCTCATAACAAGTGCTGGTTTTTCTGCTGGCGCCATGCCAATGAATGAAGATGTGTAGCCGCTATAGCCGCCAGTAGCTTCGTCGTATCGGTTTGCGGTACCAGTCTTGCCACCGACTCGGTATCCAGGAATCTGCATGTTCTTTGCAGTTCCATCTTCCGAAACAACGCCTTCCAACATCTCCCGAACAGTCTTTGCCGTTTCTGGGCTAACAACTCGAACACCTTCATTTACTGTGGTCGGTTCGTAAACACCTTCGTTGTTTGAATAGCCAGCGATTAGTCGAGGCAACATCCGAACCCCGTCATTAGCAATCGTTGCAAAAACGCTAGTGGCTTGAACGGCATTAACGGATAAGCCTTGACCAAATGCCAATGTTGGGAAAGTTGTAGCCGACCATTCGTTTTCATTGTTAATGTCAGGCAGCTTGCCACCGCTTTCACCTGGGAAGTTCATGCCCGTTGATTGACCGATACCAAATTTTTGCAAGTATTCGTAGAGCTTATTTTCGCCAATGGATTCGGAAGCCAGGATGGTTCCAATGTTGCTTGACTTAGCCAAGACACCAGCCAAAGTTAGTCTCAAAGTTGGATGATCTACGTAATCTTTAAATGAAGTACCACCGCGACTAATTCGATTTTCGATTGTGTACTGCGTTCCAGGGTTAGCGCCGCCTTCTTCGATTACCGAAGCCATCGTCATAACTTTGCTAGTTGAACCTGGTTCAAAAACGTCCGTCACTGCAGTATTGCGCTTTGATTTATCATCGGTTGCAAACGGGTTGTTCGGATCAAATGTTGGGTACGTTGCCATGGCCAAGATGTTTCCAGTTCCTGGCTCCATAATTACTGCAACGCCGCCTTCAGCGCCGGTTGCAACGACTTGATCGCCCAAGGATTTTTCGAGCATTGCTTGCAAGTTTGAATCAATGGTAAGTCGAACCGAAAGTCCATTAACTGGATCGATGCTTTGGCGTTCACTTGCTGGAATTTCACGACCATTAACTCGTTCAACTGTTAACTTGCCATCTTGACCCATCAATTGTTCGTTAAGTCCAAATTCAAGTCCGCCAAGTCCAGTACCTTCGGCGCCAACATAACCAATAACACTGGCCGCAAGATTTCCGTTTGGATAAACCCGATTAGTTGTTGGCTCACTAAACACCCCAGGAATACCAAGTTCGGCAACTAACTTCCAAGTATCTGGTGTGATTCGCTTAGCCACATACGAGAATCTTGAATCAACCGTTAGTGAAGCGACAATCGTCTCAACTGGAATTCCAAGGATTGGCGAAAGTGCTGCAGCAGTTCCAGCTGGATCAGTGATCAATTTTGGATCGACTGTTACGTTACGGGCCATAACCGTAGTCGCAATTGGAACTCCATCACTGTCGGTGAAGTTTCCGCGCAACGCAGGAAGAGTTAGTGTCTGCAATCTAGAGTTTTGCGCAGTTGCGGCAAGTTCTGGGCCACGAACAACTTGAAGTTCAACTAACCGAGCCATGTATAGCGACATGACAACTAGAAAAATAAAAGTTACAAAACGAATTCTCTTGCTAGGGCTTTCAAGTGGAACCATAACTGGACCGGTTGGTTCATAACGTTGCTTAGAATTCTGCGGCCGTTGCGGTCTCTGTGGATTAGGACGCTGCTGTGAAGTTGGGGTTCTCATTGCGCCACCGGAACAACTGGCGCTGCAGGTACAACTGGCGCCACCGGAACAGCGGGTGCCACTGCGACAACTGGCTTACCTAGAATTTCCCGATCTGAAAGGCGAAGGAAAACTGGAGTTTGGGCAGGAACCATTCCCATGTTCTGCGCAGTAATAATCAAATTACCTGGAGACTCACCTGCGGCAACTGTGCTTGCAATTCGCTGTTCCTCGGCAGTCATCTGACTTAACTGAATCTGTAGCGCGTGCTTTTGGAATGAAGCTTGGGCGGCCAGAGTATTCACGTACAAAAGTGACATCATGCCAGCAACAATCATGCCGATAATCACGAATAGGAAAGTTCGGCTACTGGCGCGGCCTTGTGGCACACCTACTGGGATGGCTTGGGCAATTGGAGAAACGATTGGCTTCATCATCGGCTTAACTAATGAAAGCTTTCGCATGGTGCGAGATTTGCGAGGAATCGGAGCTAGGGCTGGAGTGCGAGCTGGTACTGCGCTCATGCGGCCACCCCAATTCTTTGGGCTGCGCGTAAGCGAACTGAAGTTGCGCGTGAGTTTTCCGTGATCTCGTCATCACTTGCTGCTTCAGAGCCTCGAGTTAACAACTGAAGCCAAGGCTTATCTGACTCAGGAATAATCGGCATTTCAATTGGGGTCTTAGATTCAGTGCCAACGCGAAGTGCGTTTTTCACAATGCGATCTTCAAGTGAGTGATACGAAAGCACCACGATTCGGCCGTCAAGTGCCAAGCAATCAAGTGCAGCCGGAATAGCGCGTTCTAAAACTGCAAGTTCGTCATTTACTTCAATCCGAAGTGCCTGGAATGTGCGCTTAGCAGGATTGCCACCAGTGCGACGAGTTGCCGCTGGAATTGCGTCGCGAACCACAGTTACTAAATGATCACTATTTGTAAATGGCTTTACTTCGCGCTCACGAATGATTGCATTTGCAACCCGAGCCGCAAATCTTTCTTCGCCATATTCACGAAGAATTCGAGCCAGGTTTGCAAAGTCGTAATTGTTAACGATGTCAGCTGCGGTCTGACCAGTTGTGCCATCCATGCGCATGTCTAGTGGCGCGTTACGGGAGTATGTGAATCCACGCTGATCTTTATCGAGTTGCATCGAAGAAACTCCAAGGTCAAACAAAATGCCCTGAACATGTTCGATGTTTAAGTTTGCTAAGACTTCAGGAATCTCGTCATAAACGGCTAAAGCAAAATCAACACGTGGTGCGAATCGCGCTAGTCGTTCTTGTGACATGGCAAGTGCTTCAGGATCGCGATCGATTCCGATAACTCGAAGGTTTGGAAATTCAGTTAAAGCTGACTCGGTATGCCCACCAAGACCAAGAGTGGCATCAACTAATACTGCATTGTTTGCACTAATTGCCGGAGCGAGTAGATCTAAGCAACGCTGGCGCAAAACTGGTTCGTGCGTAAATGTGGTCATTACGCCACATCAGATCTTGTTACTGCCTTTAGTCCCTGGCCGTTGGAGAGCCTGGCACCGGGGAAGGTGCGCCAGGATCGAGTCAACGGCCAGAGGCCAAAAGCAGCATCAATTGTTGTCACTGCTGACTTGGTTGAAATAGAACGATTTAAAGTCATGGCATTATGTCTTCATCAAGTGAGGCAAAACCTGGTTCTTGTTCTGCCAAGTACTGGTTCCAAGCAACAGTTGCCCAAACTTCAACACGGGTGTCAGCGCCAACTACAACGAGTTCGCGATCAAGACCGGCCCACTCACGAAGTGGAGCTGGGATTGTGATGCGACCTTGCTTGTCCGCTGAATCATCAAAAGCAGAAGAGAAGAAAACGCGGGTGTAGGCGCGAACCTTTTCATTGTTCTGGGAGCGGGTACGCAAGCCTTCTGCGTAAACATCAAATTGCTCAGTTGGCCAGATAACGACACATCGCTCTTGACCTTTAGTCATAACAAGGCCATCAGTTAGAGGTTCGCGGAATTTAGCCGGCAGAATCAAGCGGCCTTTTTCGTCCAGTTTCGGGGTGTGGGTACCTAAGAACACCTAAATCACCACCCAAACCAATGGCAACCCTTCCCCAGGTCACCTCGTTGTCCCAGATTACTCCCTTTTGCTCCACTGTCAACCCAATTTAGACACCAAATTTCTCATCTTTAACAAATATTGACCATTTATCTAATGTTTTAAGGGTGGAGGGAAATGGGGTTATTTTTGAAAAACCAGAGTTTTGTGAGTTATCCCCGAGTTTTCGCCTGGATTTAAGCCTTTATAGAGTCAAGTAACTGGGCAAATCTGACCCAGTAGTTACCAGGGAGCTGAAATGACCACCGCAGTGCAAAAGCGAATGCGCGATCTTTCCGGACACAACTACATTGCCAACCAATGGCAACCAAGTTCTGGCGAACTAATCGACTTAATTGATCCCGCTACTGAAGAAGTTGTTGGGCAATACGCACATGCCACTAAAGCCGAGGTTGATGAAGCAGTAGTTGCGGCCAATGCAGCACAAAAGCAATGGTGGGCAATGAGCGCACTAGATCGCGCTAATGCAATGCATGAGGTCGCAGAACGAATGATTGAACTTTCTGTTGAGACCGGCGAATGCCTCACGCGAGAAATGGGGAAACCGTTTCGTGAATCTAACTGGGAAGGTGGCGCGGCAGCATCCTCATTTAGGTACTACGCCGAAATTGCCAGGCATGAGCAAGGTCGCGTAGCTGGACCTGCAATAGCTGGTCAGATTCATATGGTTCTTAAAGAACCAGTTGGCACAGTGGTTTCGATCGTTCCCTACAACTTTCCACTTCTGCTTGCTGGATGGCAAGTTGCAGCCGCACTTGCAGCTGGTAACGCCGTAATCATTAAGCCATCCGAAATTACTTCACTTACTTTGCTTTATTCCATGGCAGCATTTGATCATCTGCCAAGTGGTCTAGTTCAAGTTTTAACTGGCGGTGCTCAAACTGGGCAGGATCTCGTCGGCCATAAAGACACCCATGCAATTGCATTCACTGGAAGTGTTAAAGCAGCGCAAGCTGTTGCTACTACTGCAGCTCTTCAATTCAAACCAGCTCTGATTGAAGCTTCTGGTAACGATGCGTTTATTGTTATGCCTTCTGCTGACATAGATACTGCAGCGCGCGGTGCGGCCTTTGCCGCATTTCTAAACTGTGGTCAAGTTTGCACATCTGCTGAACGCTTTTATGTTCATGAACACATCTACGATGAATTTGTCTCCAAGCTCGCCGCTCATGCCAAAGCCCTACGCGTAGGCAGTGGACTTGAGTTAGTTGATATTGGCCCGATGTCTTCAAAGCGAGAATTAGAAAGATTCGAAAAGATTGTAGATCGAGCGATTGAACAAGGTGCAGAAGTAGTCTGTGGTGGATTCAGATCAGCAGACCGCACGACTGGTTGGTTCTATGAACCCACAGTTCTAAAGACAACTCATGAAATGGATGTTATGCATGGCGAATGCTTTGGTCCACTTGCGCCTATTTGCAAAGTAATCAGCCTTGATCAAGCAATTGCCTTTGCAAATGATTCTGAACTAGGGCTTGGCGCCAACATTTACACAAATGATCTAGAGGAAACTTTCCGTGCGGTGAATGAAATTGAAACCGGAATTGTCTGGGTCAATACTCCTCTAAACGACAATGATGCGATTCCATTTGGTGGCAGGAAACTTACTGGTACTGGACGTGAGTTAGGCGCTGAAGGACTTGAGTTATTCCGAAACTCAAAGATGGTGATGATCGCCCCCACTGCGGAAGCCGATCCGGAATGGTTCCCATACCCAGATGACGATACTTACGAGGCAACTACTACCTAGTTGGGGCAACCAGTCCAACTGGACTGGTGCAAATGATGTTTCGATCTAGAGCTACGCCATCAACAGTTGCCACAAACTGAACCATGTCGGGGGCTTTGCCGCCAAAAGCATTTTCGTTGCAGGCTGCTTTGGCTGCTACTACCCCACTTTCCACATCGGGGTAAGGACCAATGGCTAACCAAAGCGGCATTCCAACGTTGGCATTTCCCGTGATTTCAAACCAGTGCACCGGAGGTGCATAAATTCCAACGGGATAACCAGCGGCTGTTAAATCAATAGCCAGTTCAGTTAGCACTTGAACTGCGCGGTCTGCACCACTCCAAGTGTTGTAAGTTTCTACATCTAACCAAACTGGTGTCCCAGGTTTGATGTCATATTTATTCAGCCGCTTTAAAGTATCGTTAGCGATTTTCTTTCCGTAGCGAACTGGAGATTCATCTCCAGGGTCAGCAGTGTTTATGTA
>WLGZ01000120.1 GCA_009702945.1 Actinomycetota bacterium
TGACATTGCGCCAGAGTCCATCGCAATTTGTTTGTGGTTTAGTTATAGCAATGACGAACATGAATCAAAACTTGCGCAAAGAATTCGGGAGGTGTTTCCCGATATTCCAGTCACAGTGTCGAGCGAAATTGTGCGGGAGTTTCGAGAGTATCCACGAACCTCGACAACTGTTATCAATGCCGGACTTCGCCCAATAGTTGGAAGCTATCTAGAAAGCGTGCAAGGCAAGATTGAAGAAAGTGGTGTGCACGCTCCATTTTTGGTTATGCAATCAAACGGTGGGTGCGCAGTTGCCACAAGGTCTGCGCAGGAGTCTCACCGGTTGATTTTGTCTGGCCCCGCAGGTGGCGCTGCTGGATTGGTTGCTCTTGGTCGCCAACACAACTTAGATAAGTTGATTGGTCTTGACATGGGCGGTACATCTACAGACATTTGTCTCATCAAAGATGGCAAGCTGCCATTGAAATCGACGCAAATCATAAATGACCACACATTGTTGGCCCCCACAGTTGATATTCACACGATTGGTTCAGGCGGCGGAAGTATCGCTTACGTGGATAACACCGGAAGACTAAAAGTTGGCCCGATGTCAGCCAAAGCGGTACCAGGTCCTGCTGCATACATGCAGGGTGGAACTCTTGCTACTTTGACTGATGCACACGTGGTTCTTGGAACTATTGGACAGCAAAGTCTTGCAAGTGGTTTAACACTCAGCAAGGAAGCAGCCGTTAAAGCGGTTTCCGAAGTTGCCGAAAAGTTAGGACAAGATGTTGTCCAGACTGCGATTGCAATTGTTTCTATGTCGGTTGCGCACATGATTCGGGCGCTGCGCCAAGTAAGTATTGAACGTGGTTTAGATCCAAGAGATTTCACGCTCGTTCCATTCGGTGGTGCTGGCCCGTTACATGCCGGGCTATTGCTTCGAAACCTAAATCTGGAATCTGCATTAATCCCAAATCGACCTGGTCTGTTTTCTGCAGATGGATTACTTTCTGCTGGAGTAAGAATTGATGCTGCGCAGACTTTGTTGTCACCATTTTCAACAGATGAGATTTCAAGTTATGTTGCTTGGTTTTCTGAAAAGCAAAAAGAGTTAACTGCGAGATTGATTGCTGATGGCATCTCTTCCGATGAGATCGAGTTCGATTCAGTAATTGATGCCCGGTATTTAGGCCAGGGCTATGAGTTACCAGTCAAGTTATCTTCGACATTGACTAACGTTGATTCGCTCCCCGAGCTTTTCCATGAAGCGCACAGAACTCTTTATGGACACGCAAGTTTGGATCAGCCAATTGAAGTTGTGACACTTCGAATAAGTGCCAGAGGTAATTTCCCAAAGACTGAATCAGCAGAGATTAAAGCAGGCGAGACAAAAGTTGTTGATGATGCCGTAATTGGAAACCAGATGGTAATCTTCCCGGGATTTTTGGAAGGTATTGAAACAAAGATTTATCAACGTGAGAAATTGCTGGCAGGCAACGTGTTTCATGGTCCTTGCATAGTTCACCAAATGGATTCCACGACCGTAGTCCTGCCTGGTCAAGTGGTGACAGTAACTGCTCTTGGGGACTTATTGATCAAAGAGGACAAATCATGACACAGATTCAGATAGATCTAATTACCCAAGAAATTCTTGAAGCAGCTTTAATCTCAGCCGCGCAAGAAATGGGTGGCGCTCTGAAGTTTTCAAGTTATAGCCCGATCATTCGAGACATGGAAGATTTCTCCTGCGCCATTTTCACAAGTGATGGAGATTTAGTCGCGCAGGCAGATTACATCCCGGCTCAACTTGGAGCCATGTCTTTAGTTGTTAAGTCAGTGATTTCAACTTGGAACAAAAACATTCACGACGGCGATGTCTTCATTTGTAATCATCCATATCAAGGTGCCATGCATCTTCCTGATGTAAACGTCGTAGCACCCGTGTTTTATGACGGACAAGTGATCGCTTGGGTTGGAACAGCGGCTCATCACATAGACGTAGGTGGAGTTCATCCAGGAAGTGAAGGCCCAGAACTACAGGAGCTATTCGCTGAAGGTTTGGTGATTCCTCCCACGCGTCTTTACTTAAAGGGTGAGGAGAACTTGGATCTAATTGCCACAATCACTGCAAACATTCGCGATCCATTGAGCACAGTAAGTGACTTAAGAGCGCAACGAGCTGCGTGCAATCTAGGAATGCGACGAGTCCTGGAATTAGTAGAGTCCTACGGCAATCCAATCGTGCAACAAGTTTTTAAGAACAGCCTTGAGTCAGTCGAGAAAGCAATTCGATATCGACTAAATGAACTGCCGGATGGTTCAGGGGATGCCGTTGGATATTTGGATGATGACGGTCGATCTGGTCCACCAACAAGAGTGCAAGTAAAGATCACTAAATCTGGTGACTCGCTGACCATTGATCTCTCAGGATGTGATCCTCAAGTTGCTGGCGCCATGAACGTGCCCTGGGCAAGTACCAGAGCTGGCATTGTCTATGCAGTGAGAGCAGTGCTAGCACCGCAGCTTGCAGCCAATGATGGAATTTTGCGCGCTGTAGAAATAATTTGCCCACAAGGCAACGTACTTAATCCGTTCCCACCAGCAGCCGTTTCGGTGCGTCACAATACGTGTCAAAGGTTTGCTGACACTGCAATTCGTGCACTTGTCGACCTTTGGCCCCACCTTCAAGTTGCTGGCAGTAGCGTAACTTTTTTTGGAGTAAACATTGGAACAACTTCACCAAGCACTGGACAGTCAACAGTTCTTTCAGATGTTGTAGGTGGCGGCACTGGCGCATCGTTTGAGCATGATGGTCTGGACGGCGTAGATACTTACATGTCGAATGTTGGATTGATGCCAATTGAAGTTCTTGAAACTAACTACCAAGTTAGAGTTTTGAAAACTGAATTGATCGATGGATCAGGTGGCCAAGGTTTTCGAAAAGGTGGCATGGGAATTCGACGTGAATACCAAATTTTGGACCACACGCAACATGCAACTTTTTATGCAGAACAGACCAACCCAGAATTTGTGGCACAAGGTCGAAACGGTGGCGAGAATGGACAGCCATCAAAGTTGACCTTGATAGATCCAAATGGACAGATCATTCCGATCCCAAGCAAAGTTTCTATGGATCTTGAGCCTGGAAGCGTGCTGCGCATTGAAACTAGCGGCGGCGGCGGATTTGGAGAGAAGCAATAACTTCGTAGATAGGCAATAGTAAAGCTCCCAGCAATAATGCCGGGAGCTTTACTATTTTGAATTAACTAACTGTGAACGAACCAGATTTTGTCTTGGCCGCTACTTTCTTACCCTTCTTGTTCTTCACCGTGACGGTGTAGGAACAAGTACCAGCCTTCTTCTTGGCCTTTACTTTGGAGCCACTCACCGAACAGATCTTGCTTGAGGATTTTGCGATCTTGATTGTGGCTTTTTCACCTTTGGCAAGAGTCACACCAACATCAGTGAGTATGGCTGTCTTGGTGCGGGACTTGCCCTTAGCAACGGTTGTCACCTTGCGAGACATCTGGAACTTAGGAGCCGAGAACGTGATGTCAGTGATACTTACAAACTGACCAGCGGTTCCATTAGTTGCTTCGTCCCAACTTGCCCAAGTGACCGTGTCAGTTCCAGTAGCAGTCGTGGAACTTGTTCGGGCAATAGACATCAAGCTGGAAGCCTGCGTCGGATCGGTTAAGCCAAAGCCACTAGACAACAAAGTATTCGGGACGAATCCGTAGAACGAACCCTTTCGCACACCGCCTGGAGCAGGCGTGAAATCAGTTGCAAACTTACTCGGCGCAGCAATTCCATAAGTTAACGAATTCGATGCCAAGTTGGTTGCGCTAAAAGTTGTTGGAACTTCGAGCGAACCGATGATTGCCCCAGCTGAA